>DATDLP010000316.1:0-4286 GCA_036519255.1 Croceibacterium sp. | reverse complement strand
AGCAAAGAGTGAGCTTCGCCTGACGAGACGAGAATGCAGAGAGTTCTGCAAGTTCTGAGAGCGTCATACTCAATCCCGCTCACTCCCGAAGCGCGAAAGCGCAGGATGCCTTTCCCGCTCGGCATCTTCGGCACATAATCCACTTCGGCTGCCTGCATCGCCAAATGTCTCAACGCCCCACCATCGCCTCGAACTGCGCCGGATCGAACCGGTCGGCGAAGCGCGGGTCGAGCACCACTGGCGGCGGCGGCCAGGCCATCACCGTAGTGCGGCGCATGTCGCGGCGTTCGTGCACGTCGTCGTACTCGCCGCCGCGATGCATCGTGGAGAAGTTGTCCCAGATCACGAGGTCGCCTGGCTGCCACGCGTGGCCGAAGGTGAACCGCGGCTGCGTCGCGTGCGCCATCAGCTCGGCCAGCAACGCCTGCCCTTCGGCTAGGTCCATCCCGACGATCTCGCGCGCGTGGCTGGCGATGTAGAGGCTCTTGCGCCCCGAACCCGGGTGGATGTGCACCAGCGGGTGGACCGCCTGCGGCTGCCGGTCGCGGATCTCGTCCTCGCCGATCGGGTATCCCGCCCGCCGGCGCGAGTACCACCACGAATGGAGCGCCTCGAGCCCCTCGAGCCTGGCCTTGGTCGTCTCCGGCAGCGTGTCATAGGCCGCCTTCATGTCGGCGAAGTGCGTCATGCCACCTTCGCTCGGCACCTCGTGCGCGAGCAGCAGCGAGTACGTCGTGCGGCCCGCGGTGAACGAGGTGTCGGTGTGCCACAGCCGGTCCGCCGCGCGGCGGTGGCGGGCCAGTTCGTCGGGATCGATTGCGCCGTCCGCGGTAAGATTGCCGGCATCGAACAGGTGCGGATAGCCGAAGCGCGGCTTCATCGCCGAGGCGGCCGGGGTGGTCCACAGGTTGCCGAAGGTGCGGCTGAACCACACGTGGGTCCGGTCGGTCAGCCCGCTCTGAGGGAACACCAGCACGCCGTAAGTCGCGATCGCCGAGACCAGATCGGCCTCGGACTCGGGCGACAGCGGCTCATTGAGGTCGATCGCGGTGATCTCGGCCCCGAAGCCGGGCGTGATTTCCCTCAACTGCATCGTATCCGCCTCTTGCGATTCTCGGCGCCCGGCCTTGCCCGGGCCGGTCCTGCGAAAAGCTATTACAACTTTGCGGTTGCGTGAAGCGGGGCGGCAAACGAAGAAATCGGCGCGGGGAGTGAACAAGCCGATGGGCCGTTTGGCGGGTCTGCCTCATCGAATGCGGATGATCGCGCTGGCCGTGGCGCTGGTGCTGCTGGGCCCGGGCGCGGCAGCGGTGACGTCGCTCGGCAGCATTACCATATCGAACGGCTACGCAGTGTTCGGCGAACCCAAATACGGCCCCGGCTTCAGCCACTTCGACTACGTCAACCTCGACGCACCCAAGGGCGGGTCCTACCGCTATGCGTCGCAGGGGGTCAGCTTCGACAGCCTCAACCAGATTGCCCTGCTCGGCACGATTCCGCCGTCGCTGATGTTCATGACCGACACGCTGATGAAGCAGAGCCGCGACGAGCCGGCGTCGTACTATTGCCTCGTGTGCAAGACGGTGACCTGGCCCGCCGACCTCGCGTGGGCCGAGTTCGAGCTCGATCCGCGCGCCCGGTTCGACGACGGCACGCCGGTGACGCCCGAGGACGTGATCTACTCCGCCAACCTCGGCAAGGGCCTGGCGCTGCCGGCCTTCACCCGCGTGGTGCAGACGATGGCGAGCATCGAGAAGACCGGGCCGCACAGGGTGCGGATCACCTTCACGATGAAGAACAACCCCACGCTGCCGACGGTGATCGGGGCCATGCCGATCATGCCCAAGCATTACTGGGAGAAGCGCGACCCGTTCAAGCCGTCGATGGAAATCGCCGTCGGCATCGGGCCCTATCGCGTCGTCGCGGCCGATCCCGGCCATTCGGTCACCTACCGGCGCGACCCCGACTACTGGGCGGTGGACCACCCGATCAACCGCGGCCGCAACAACTTCGACGAGGTGCGCAACGACTATTACCGCGACGCGCAGCTGCTCAACGAGGCCTTCCGCGTCGGCCTGTCGGACTTCAGGCTCGACATGAACGCCTCCGACTTGCGGCAGGAGGCCAGCCTGCCGGCGGCGCTCGAAGGCGACATCCGGCGCACGCGGCTGCGCTACGACAACGGCGCGGTCTACAACTCGATCACGTTCAATTCGCGCCGCCCGTTCCTGTCCGACGTGCGCGTGCGCAAGGCGCTGTGGCTGGCCTACGACTTCGAGTGGGTCAAACGCTCGGTGCTCGGCGGCGACTACGGCCGTCTGGCGAGCTACATCCCCAACATGGAGTTCGAGGCCACCGGGCTGCCCGCCCCGGGCGAGCTGGCGTTCCTCGAGCCCTACCGCGACAGCCTGCCGCCCGAGCTGTTCACCGAAGCGCCGTCGCTCCCGGTCGGGGGCAGCCGGGCGAAGATGCGCGCCAACCTGCTCGAGGCGCGCGACCTGCTGCGCGAGGCTGGGTACCGCGTGATCGACGGCGCGCTGGTCGATCCGCGCACCGGCGAGCCGGTCAGGCTCACGCTGCTGGCCTACTCGCCGCTGCTGATCAACCAGACCTCGCTGTTCATCCGCAACGCCGCCAAGCTCGGCATCCGGATCGACTTTCGCGCCGTGGACGCGGCGCAGATGCGCCATCTGGCACGCAACTACGATTTCGACCTGCTCTACTACCGCGAGGTGTTTGCACCGCTACCGGCGCCTGGCGCCGGAATGGCCCTGCTCTACACTTCGCAGGCCGCGGACACGCCCTCGAGCTTCAACCGCGCGGGAATCCGGGAGCCGGCGATCGACAACGCGATCGCGCGGATGATCGCCGCGACCGATCGACGCACGGTGGTGGATTCGTTGCGAGCGGTCGATCGCGTGCTGCGCTTCAAGTACTATTCGATCCCGCTGCAGCACATGTACGCCGCACCGGTCGGACAGCTGCCGATCTCCTACTGGGACAAGTTCGGCCGGCCCGAGATCGAGGCGACCTGGACCTTCCCCTACTGGTCGGCCGACACCTGGTGGGTCGATCCGAAGAAGCAGGCGGCGCTGTCGCACGGGATCTACCGGTGAGCGGACTGGCGACCTACGTCCTGCGGCGGCTGTTGCTCATGGTGCCGACCCTGATCGGCATCGTTACAGTGAGCTTCGTGATCATCCAGTTCGTGCCAGGCGGGCCGATCGAGCAGCTCGCGGCCAAAGTCGCGGGCACGCAAGTTGCGGCGACCGCAACGATCGGCGGCGACGCGGGCGCCGGCGGGCTGATGCCGACGGGCGAGCTCGAGCCCGAAATGGTTGCCGAGCTGGAGAAGCTCTACGGCTTCGACCGGCCGGTGCACGAGCGCTACTTCAAGATGCTGTGGGACTTCGCCCGCTTCGATTTCGGCAACTCGTACTACCAGGACCGGCCGGTGGTCGACCTGCTGTGGGAGCGGCTGCCAGTGTCGGTTTCGCTCGGGCTGTGGACCACGCTGCTGACTTACCTGATCTCGATCCCGCTCGGCATCCGCAAGGCGGTGCGCAGCGGCAGCCGGTTCGATGCCTGGACCAGCGTGGCGATCACCCTCGGCTATGCGGTCCCCGGCTTCCTGTTCGCGGTGCTGCTGGTCGTGGTGTTCGCCGGCGGGCAGTTCTTCAGCTGGTTCCCGACCCAGGGGCTGGTGTCGGAGAACTGGCACGACCTGTCCTGGCCCGCACGGATCGCCGACTACTTCTGGCACATGGCGCTGCCAATCGCGGCGATGGTGATCGGCGCGTTCGCCAGCCTGACCATGCTGACCCGCAACTCGGTCCTCGACGAGATCGGCAAGCAATACGTGATCACCGCGCGCGCCAAGGGTCAGAGCGAACGCGGGGTGCTCTACGGGCACGTGTTCCGCAACGCGATGCTGATCGTGATCGCCGGCTTCCCGGCGGCCTTCATCGGCGTGCTGTTCACCTCGTCGCTGCTGATCGAGGTGATCTTCTCGCTCGACGGGCTCGGGCTGCTCGGGTTCGAGGCGACGATCAACCGCGACTACCCGGTCATGCTCGGGTCGCTGTTCATCTTCTCGCTGCTCGGGCTGGTCGCCAACCTGCTCGGCGACGTGACCTACACGCTGGTCGACCCGCGGATCGACTTCGAGCGGAGGGACGTGTGAACCTCGAGGCCGCCGTGCTCGAAGCCCCGCGCGGACGCTGGAGCCTGTCGCGCCGACTCGGCCCGCTCGGCCGCCGGCGCTGGACGGTCTTCAAGGCGCACCG
>DATDLP010000315.1:0-8027 GCA_036519255.1 Croceibacterium sp. | reverse complement strand
AGCTAGCGGAGACTGTCGATCCAGCAGCGCAGTTCCTGCGGCCGCTGGAACCGCCGGACTTTCGCCTCGTGCCCGCGCAGCTTGGCCTCGGTGCGCTCGCGCGGGCCGTGGCGGAAGGTGAGGATGTAGCGGAAGAACGCGAGATCGAACCGCTCGGGGCACCCCGGGGCCATGTCGGGCCGGGCGCGCCCGCGATAGCGCCAAACGCGGCCGAACGCGCGCCGCAGGCACAGCCAGGTCGGGTAGTCGAGGTAGACCACGGTGTCGGCCCGCCCGATCCGCGCCGCCATCGTCCCGCCGTAGTTGCCGTCGATCAGCCAGCGCTCGCTCGCCAGGATCGGCGCGAGCGCATCGAGGAGCTCCTCGCGCGAGCTCTCGATCCATCCCGCGCGCCAGTGGAGCTGGTCGAGGTGATGCACCGGCAGGCCGAGCAGCCGGCCGAGCTCGACCGCCGCGGTCGACTTGCCCGCACCGCACGGGCCGATGACGAGGACGCGTTGCACGGCGGTGCCCATAACGGGCGCCGCCGCTCGCGGCTACATCAGCAGCGCGGTCGCCAGCGACAGGAAGATGCCCATCGAGGCGACGTCGCTCATCGTGGTCAGGAAGATGCTCGATGCGGTCGCCGGGTCGGCGCCGAGCTTCTTGAGGATGAGCGGGATCATCGCGCCCGAGATGCCGGCCACGGTGCACGCGGTGATCATCGACATGAACACCACCAGCCCGAGCACGATCGGCTGCGCCTCGCCCGTCATCGTCGCGTAGACGATCATCCCGATGCCGGCTGTGATGCCGACCAGCAGCCCGTTGAAGAACCCGAGCGAGCCCTCCTTGATCACCAGGCTGCGTTCCGAGCCCGGCTTGAGATCGCCGAGCGTCATCCCGCGCAGCGCCACCGCGAGCGCCTGGCACCCGGTGTTGCCGGTCTGTCCGGCCATCACCGGCAGGAACACCGCGAGGATCACCAGCTCGGCCAGCGTATGCTCGAACAGCCCGACCACCGCCGCGGCGACGAACGCGGTCAGCAGGTTGATCTGCAGCCACGGGTGGCGCAGCAGCAGGCTGCGCTTGAGCGGGGTCGACAGCCGTTCCTCGTTGTCGACACCGACCATGCTCCCGGACTGGCCCGAGATCGCGATCGCGCGGTTGGCGAACAGCGTCTCGCCGCGCACCAGCCCGGCGAGCACGCCGGCGTCGTCGACCACCGGATAGACCGGATAGTGGCGCCCGAGCGCTTCCTTGAGCGCGTCCTCGAGCGGCACGTCGGCCTTGAGCGCGAACGGCTCCTTCAACATGATGTCGCTGAGCTTGTCGTCGGGCTTGGCGAGCAGCATGTCGCGCATCACCACCAGCCCTTCGAGCTTGTTGTCCTCGTCGGCGATGTAGACGTAGGTGATGAACGCCTTGCGCGTCGCTTCGCGCAGCGCCTCGGTGGTCTCCGCCACCGTCATGCTGCCGCGGTAGACCCCGACCGGCGGGCTCATCAGGTCGCGGACCTTGGCGTCCTTCGCCAGCGCCGCCGCGGGATCGATCTGCGGCTGCATTGCCGGTGCCGGGCTTGCCGGGACTGCGTCGGCCGTAAGCACTTGGTTCATCTGGCCCCCCAAGATCTGCTGTGGGCGCGACGATAAGTGCTCGGGCGGACGGGGGAAAGCGGAAATCGCTCGGGGACGCTCAGTCCTGCTGGCGCAGCGCGACGTCGCTCATGAAGCGCGCGTCTTCGCCCTGCGCGAGTCGCTCGGCCTCGTTGCCGATTGCGCCGAGCATGTCGACGAGGCTGTCCATTTCCGCCTTGGCGTAGTTGCCGAGCACGTAGCCGGTCACCCGGTCCTTATGCCCCGGATGTCCGATCCCGAGCCGCACGCGGCGGAATGCTCCCCTGAGCCCGGTCGAAGGGTCGGGGCCGAGGTGCTGGTCGATCGAGCGCAGCCCGTTGTGCCCGGCGGTGCCGCCGCCGGTCTTCACCTTGACCTTGAACGGGGCGAGGTCGAGCTCGTCGTGGAACACGGTCAGTGCATCGTTACCGAGCTTGTAGAACCGCAGCGCCTCGCCGACCGAGCGGCCGCTCTCGTTCATGAATGTCGCCGGCTTGAGCAGCAGCACGCGGATCCCGGCGACGCGGCCTTCCTGCAGCCAGCCCTGGAACTTCTTCTGCACCGGGCCGAACCCATGCATCTCGGCGATCACGTCGAGCGCCATGAACCCGACGTTGTGCCGGTGCATCGCGTATTGCGGACCAGGATTTCCGAGGCCGACCCAGAGTTGCATGCGGGGTTCCCTAAAATCAAAACGCCGGCCCCGCTAGGGACCGGCGCTTGATGTCGCCCAAGCGGCGAGGGCTCAGCTCTCGGCTTCGCCCTCGGCCTCACCGGCCGCTTCCGAGCGCAGCCCGGACGGGGCGACCACGGTGGCGATGGTGAAGTCGCGATCGGTGATCGCGCTGGTCGAGCCCGCGGGGAGCTTGACCTGGCTGATGTGGATCGAATCGCCGAGGTCGAGACCGGTCACGTCGAGCTGGATGTCGTCGGGGATCTTGTCCGATTCGCAGATCAGCTCGAGCTCGTGGCGCACGACGTTGAGCACGCCGCCCTTCTTGAGGCCCGGGCTGGCTTCCTCGTTGATGAACACCACCGGCACCTCGACGTGGATCTTGTCGTCCTTGCTCAGGCGCAGGAAGTCCGCGTGCAGCGGGCGGTCGGAGACCGGATGCAGCGCGACGTCCTTGGGCAGGGCGCGCACGGTCTTGCCGCCGACCTCGATCATCACGATCGAGTTCATGAAGTGGCCGGTGCCGAGCTGGCGCACCAGCTCCTTGGCCTCGACGTGGATGGTCAGGGGTTCTTCGTTGCCGCCGTAGATAACGGCGGGGACACGGCCTTCGCGGCGCAGTTCACGGGAGGCTCCCTTGCCAGCCCGTTCGCGCAGCTCGGCCGGCAGGGTGAGAGCGTCGCTCATGTCACGTGCCTTTCGAATGCATTGCCAAAATTACGCTATAAGAGCGCCTTCTCCGCCACGCCTCCAGGGATGACCATGACGGGAAGCGCGCGCCCCTAGGGGAAACGGGGGGCGAAGGCAAGGAGAGATGCTCGACGCTCGCTATGACGAGAGTCGGGTCTATTGCACCCGCTTGATCGTGTACCCCCGCGCCGCCAGCAGCGCCGGCAGGCCTTCGTCCCCGAGCATATGCGCCGCACCCACCGCTACGAACGGCCGCCGGCCCTCCGCCAGCAGTCCCGCGACCCGCTCGACCCACGCCGCGTTGCGCGCCGTCAGCAGCGCCTGCCGCAGTTCGGGATCGGCCAGCACGCCGCGCTGCATCTCGCGCTCGATCACCGCGAGGTCGCCGGTCAGCCACGCCTCGGCCAGCCGCTCCTCCCGCGCGCTGCCCGCCTCGCGCGCGGCTTCGGCCAGCAGCACGGCCTGGTCCTCGTCGGCTAGCCGGTCGAACAGCGCGAACTGCACCGCGTAGCTTTCGAGCGCCACCACCGGCAGCCCCTGCGCCAGCAGCCCGCGGTCGACCCCGTTGCCGGCCTCGCCCGTGCGCGCGCCGTTGGCGATCAGCAGCGCCGCGGCCCAGCTCTCGGTGCGTGCGAGCTCGCCTTCGTCGAGCCCCGCGCGCTCGAGCGCCTCGGCCAGCGCCGGCCGCTCCGCCGCGGGCACGCGCTGCAGCAGCGGCGGCAGCCCGGGGCTGGTCGCAACCGCTTCGAACGCCTCGGCCCCCGCGGTGCGGTCGCCGAGCCCGGCGACCTCGACCACCAGCACTTGCGCCTCCGCCAGCCCGGCTTCGAGCGCCGGCGTCCGCCATTCGACCCCGTCGGGCAGCGCGTGGATCGTCCCGAACAGCCAGCCGCGCGTGCCGCCGGCATCGGACACTTCCCACAGCGCGGGGGAGGGCGCCGGCCACGCGCGCTCGGGCGCGCCGCAGCCTGCCAGCCACAGCGCGCAGGCCAGCGCCAGCAGGCGCCCGATCATCCCGAGCCCCGTCGAGGGGCTCACTGCCAGATGCGCTCGACCTTGACGCCGCGCCCTGCGAGCTGCCGCTGCACGCTGCCGTTGCCCGCGAGATGCCCCGCGCCGACCGCGACGAACACTGTCCCCGGTTGCTGCAGCCGCTGCTCGATCCATTCGGCCCAGTGCGCGTTGCGCTGCGTCAGCAGCCGCTCGTACAGCACCGGATCGTCGAGCTCGGAGTTGAGCAGCGCGGCGAGCGCATCGGCGTCGCCCTCGATCCATTCGGCCACCATCGCGTCGAGCGAGCCCTTGGCCTCGGGCATCGCCTCGACGGTCTTGTCGAGGAAGGTCAGCTGCGCCTCGAGCGGCATCCCGTCGAACAGGTCGATCTGCTGCGCGATCGTCTCGAGCGCGCCGCGCTGCTTGCCCTCGGCGCGCGCCTGCAGCGCCATCTCGACCCCGCTCTCGGTCTGGTAGCCCTGGCGCAGCAGCGGCAGCAGCGAGAGCGTGAGCGAGGCCATCCACGGCTCCATCCGGTCGAGCGCCGCGACCGGCAGCCCGAGGCTGACCAGCGCGGCTTCGAACTGCACGCGGTTGTCGGGCGCCATCATCTCGCGCAGCGAGCTGCCCTCGGCGAGCAGCCCCGCCTGCTGCATCGCCACGGCCGACGCAGTCTGGTCGCTCAGGTCAACCTCGGTCACCATCTCGCTCGAGGCGGCGAACGCGCGCTCGATCCGTCCGTCGAACCACTCCTTGCCCTGCGGCAGCGCGTGCACGGTGCCGAACAGGTAGATCGTGGTGTCGGCATCGGCCACCTGCCACAGCGCCGGCCCCGGCACCGCGCCCGGCGGCGGGGTCTCGACCGCGATCTCGTTGCTGGCGCATCCCGAAAGGGTCAGCGACAGGGCGGTGGCGGATGCAATCAGGCGCTTGAACAACATGGCGAACGGCGGCCCCCTTGGTCTAGCGGGCCATGTAAGGGCCCGCTCGGGCGCACGCTAGAACATGTCCGCAACACTCGAACATTTTTTGCGCGACGCCCGGCGCGCGTTCCGGCCGCCGCGGCATTGACGCTCCGGACCCCATCCGCCATGGCCGCGCGCGATGAACAGGGACCCGTCCAAGAGCTTCCAGGACATGATCCTCACGCTCCACGATTACTGGAGCGCGCAGGGCTGCCTGATCCTCCAGCCGTACGATATGCGCATGGGGGCGGGCACGTTCCACACCGCGACCACGCTGCGCGCGCTCGGTCCCGAGCCGTGGAACGCCGCGTTCGTCCAGCCCTGCCGCCGGCCGACCGACGGCCGCTACGGCGAGAACCCCAACCGGCTGCAGCACTATTACCAGTACCAGGTGATCCTCAAGCCGAGCCCGCCCGACCTGCAGGAGCTCTACCTCAAGAGCCTCGAGCTGATCGGCATCGACCCGCTCAGGCACGACATCCGCTTCGTCGAGGACGACTGGGAATCGCCCACGCTCGGCGCCTGGGGCCTCGGCTGGGAAGTGTGGTGCGACGGGATGGAGGTGACCCAGTTCACCTACTTCCAGCAGATGGGCGGGTTCGACTGCAAGCCGGTCGCCGGCGAGCTGACCTACGGGCTCGAGCGGCTGGCGATGTACATCCAGAACAAGGACAACGTGTTCGACCTCGACTTCAACGGTCGCGGCGTCACCTACGGCGACGTGTTCCTCGAGAACGAGCGGCAGATGTCGAAGTGGAACTTCGAGGTGGCGAACACCGACGCGCTGTTCGACCTGTTCGCCAAGGCCGAAGCCGAATGCCGCAACGCGCTGGCCGCCGGCGTCCCGATCGCCGCTTACGAGCAGGCGATCGAAGCCAGCCACGTGTTCAACCTGCTCCAGGCGCGCGGTGTGATCAGCGTGCAGGAACGCGCCAGCTACATGGGCCGCGTCCGCGAGCTCGCCCGTGGTAGCTGCGAGGCCTACATGGCTAAGGAAGCCGACCGCTGGGCCGCCGAGTACGCAGGGTGGGCGGCATGATGCACTCGACCCCCTCTCATGCCACCGCCTTCGTCATCCCGGCGAAAGCCGGGACCTCGTCCGGCAGGGCTGGCCCTCTCGGTGGAGCGCAACCGCACAAGGTCCCGGCTTTCGCCGGGATGACGTGCGATTGGGTAGGGGAGGCCGCACGGTGACCGACTTCCTGCTCGAGCTCCGCTGCGAGGAAATCCCCGCGCGCATGCAGGCCGGCGCGCGCGCCGATCTCGACAAGCTGTTCCGCAAGGCCCTCGCCGAAGCCGGCGTCACCCCCGGCGACCTCACGATCTGGTCCACCCCGCGCCGCCTCGCCCTGATCGCGCGCGGTCTCCCCGAAGCCACCGAGCCCGTGCGCGAGGAAACCAAGGGCCCGCGCACCAGCGCGCCCGAGCAGGCGCTCGAAGGCTTCCTGCGCAAGTCGGGCCTGACGAAAGACCAGCTCGAGGACCGCGACGGCGTGTACTACGCAGTGGTCGAAAAGCCGGGCAGGGCGGTCAAGGCTGTGCTGGCCGAAGCGATCCCCGCGATCGTCCGCGCGTTCCCCTGGCCCAAGTCGATGCGCTGGGGCCAGGCCTCGCTCGCCACCGACAGCCCGCGCTGGGTCCGCCCGCTCTCGGGCATCGTGGCGATCTTCGGCGAGAACCTGGTCGAATGCACCGTCGGCAATGTGGCCGCCGGCTACATGACCCTCGGCCACCGCTTCCACTGCCCGGGCCCGATCACGATCGGCGGCGCCTCGGACTACCAGGAGAAGCTGCGCGCCTGCCACGTGATCGTCGACCACGCCGAGCGCCAGGACATGATCCGCGAGCGCGCCGCGCAGGCCGCCGCCGAGGCCGGCCTGGCGCTGGTCGCCGACGAAGGCCTGGTGATCGAGAACGCCGGCCTGACCGAATGGCCGGTCCCGCTGGTCGGCCGGTTCGACGAGGCGTTCCTTGAGGTCCCGCCCGAAGTCATCCAGCTAACTGCCCGTATCAACCAGAAATATTTTGTCTGCGAGCAACCCGGCGGCGAGTTGGCCAACGCCTTCGTCTGCACCGCCAACATCGAGGCCAGCGACGGCGGCGCCGCGATCGTCGACGGCAACCGCAAGGTCCTCGCCGCGCGGCTGAGCGACGCGCGCTTCTTCTGGGACCAGGATCGCAAGACCAGCCTCGCGGACCACGCCAAGAAGCTCGAACGCATCACCTTCCACGAAAAGCTCGGCACGGTCGCCGACAAGGTCGAGCGCGTCGCCAAACTGGCGCGCCGGCTGGTCGAGGAAGGCATCGTCATCCCGGCGGAAGCCGGGACCTCGTCCACCAGTACTGACCCTCTCGGCGGCGCTGCGGCGCACGAGGTCCCGGCTTCCGCCGGGATGACGAGCGAACGGTTGGCGGACTTGGCCGAACAGGCCGCCCGCCTCGCCAAGGCCGACCTCGTCACCGAGATGGTCGGCGAGTTCCCCGAGCTGCAGGGCCTGATGGGCGGCTACTACGCCCGCGCCGAGGGCCTCCCCGTCGAAGTCGCCGAGGCGATCCGCGACCACTATAAGCCAGTCGGCCAGGGCGACGATGTCCCGACCGCGCCGGTGACGGTGGCGGTGAGCCTCGCGGACAAGCTGGATACGATCGTCGCGTTCTTCACCATCGGCGAGGCTCCGACCGGGTCGCGCGATCCGTTCGCGCTGCGCCGGGCTGCGCTCGGCATCATCCGCCTCGTCGCGGAGAATCGACTGCGCGCGGAGATCGATCTGCTCGCGCTGGAAGCGCTCTCGCTGCTCATTCGGAAACCCGCTGCAGCCGACACCCGCGGCGCGGTTCTCGAACCGTCTGACTATTGGGACGACCAGGTCACGGTCGTCGTTACCAATTTCGTGCTCGATCGCCTCAAGGTCCAGCAGCGCGAAGCCGGTGTGCGCCACGACCTGATCGACGCGGTGCGCGAGGACGATCTCGTCCGCCTGCTCGCCCGCGTCCGCGCGCTGCAGTCCTTCATCGGCACCGAAGATGGCGCTAACCTCCACGCCGGCTACAAGCGCGCCGCCAACATCCTCAAGAAGGAGGACTGGCGCGGCATCGAGGGGGAGATCGCCC
>DATDLP010000314.1:0-8635 GCA_036519255.1 Croceibacterium sp. | reverse complement strand
CACCGTGGTTCGCTACGACCTCGCCACAGGGCGCGAAGCGGGCCGGCGCGCGCTGGGCGGGCAGACCGAGGGCATCGCGCTCGCGCCCGACGGTTCGGCGTTGTGGATCGGTGCGAACCAGGCGGGCAAGGTCTACCGGCTCGATCCGGCGACGCTCGAGGTCGAGGCCGAAGTGGCGAGCGGGGCCGTGCCGATTCGTGTCGCGGCCCATCCCGACGGCCGGTGGGTGGTCAGCTCGAACTTCGGCGAAGGCGGGCTCAGCGTGATCGACACCGCGGTCAACGCGGTAGGGCGGTCGGTGAGCGTGTCGGGCGATCCCGGCCCGCAGCAGGTCACGCTGGTGTTCTCCGCCGATGGCGAGCGGCTCTACGCGGCAGAGACGGCGACCAGTACGGTCGCCGAGGTCGACTTCGCCACCGGCGCGGTGCTGCGCCGCCTGCCGAGCGGCGACGGGGGCGACGGGCTGGCGGTGTTCGAGTAGCCGGGCGAAAGGCTTCGCATCACGCGAGCTGGCTTGGCGGCGGCCCGTTGCTGTAGGGCAGCTGCAAGTGGAACGTCGCGCCGCCGTGCCCGCTGCTCGGCGAGGCCCAAAGGCGTCCGCCTTGCTCCTCGGCCAGGATGCGGCTGATCGGCAGGCCCAGGCCGGTGCCGGTCGGCTTGGTGGTGACAAAATTCTCGAAGATGCGCTCCATATCCCCCGGCGCGATGCCGCTTCCGGTATCGCTGACCTCGAGCACCACCGCCCTGTCGTCGAACGGTGCCGAACGGATACTGATCCGGCGGGTCTTGCCGCGCGTTTCGGCGAAAGACTCTATCGCGTTGATCAGCAGGTTGACCAGCACCTGCTGGACCTGGACCCGATCAGCCTGCACGGGCGGCACCGACTCGTCCAGCTCGAGCTCGAGCGAGATTTTTGCGCCGGCGAGTTCGCGGTCGAGCAGGTCCGCAGCCTGGCGCACGACCTCGTTGAGATCGAACTCGGTAAACCGGCCGGGTTCCTTGGCGGCCATTGCCCGCAGGCTCTTGATTACCTCGACAGCGAGCTTTCCGGCGTCGAGCGAAGCACGCAGCGCCTCGATCGCCTTTCCCGTGTCCGGCTGAGGGCGGGTAAGGAAATTCAGCTCGGCCTTGGCGTTGGTCGTGACCGCCGTGAGCGGCTGGCCAATCTCGTGGGAGAAGGTCGCGGCCATGGCGTTCATCGTCATCAGCAAGGCGTCCCGCTCGCGCCTGCGTGCGGCGGTCGAGAGGGCCAGCCGCGCGTGGAGCCGGATGGACTCGGCGATCAGGGCCAGCATCAGGATCAGGTTGGCGGCTGGCATCAGCGCAAACTGCGCGTAATAGCTGACGGTGAACCTGCCCCAGCCGACCAGGCTTAGCGGCAGTTGCATGAGCCAGGCCGACAGCGCGACCAGCAGCCACAAGTCGAGCACCGATCTCCGTTGCCAAAACAACGCGGCCATCGCGGCGAGAATGAGCCCGACCAGCGCAGAGTTGATTGCAAGGAGAGTGTTGCGAGCGATGTGCAGGCGGTCGACGAACAACGGCGGCAGCAAGTCGTCGGACGTTGCCACGACGGTCACGAGCGCCGCCAAGGCTACCGCGCCCGCGGCTCCCCAGCCGATGAGCGGGGAGGGGTTCGGTTCGGATGGCGGCAGCTTGTACTCGCGCCATCGCAGAAACACGTAAAGAAGCACGATCGCCGGCAGCGCGCCTCGCCGGCACAGGTAGATCCAGCCGGCGGTGTCGAACTTGGCGCCGAGCAACCCGTTGGCGGTAAACCCGCCCGGGAAAGTGAGCATGTGCGCGACCAGCAGCGAGGCGATGAACACGAAGCCCGAAGCGAGCGCGCTCAAGGCGCGCGAGCGGAACAGCGACGCCTGGGCGTAGAGCAGCGTCGCGGTGATCAGGTCGCTGACGAGCAGCACGGCATCGATCGTGGGGACGCCGAATTGATCTCGCCGAGTTGGCGGTTCGGCAGCACCAGAATCACAAGCAGGGCGATGAACAGCAGTCCGACCATCGCGAGGCTGATGCGAATCTGCCGGCGCGTGGGCGGCGTATCGAAAAGCCCGACGTGGTCTTGTGACACGGCCCCCTCCGTTCGAACGCCGCCTTGCTTCGTTGGCAGGCGGCGTTCTGGCCTTCCGTGCGAGGCTAACGCGATCGGTCGCACATTTCTAGGCCGTCGGCGATTGGTGCGCTCGGGGCGAGCGGCCGGCACTCGCCTCTTGGTGCCGGCGTCTTCCGCTATCGCGCTTTGGCCATCCCGGTGCTCGCGCCGGCCCGGGTCGGGGAAGGCACCGCGGCCCCGCACGGCAGCTGCAGGTGGAAGCTGGCCCCGCCGTTCTCGCCGTGCGAGGCCCACAGACGCCCGCCTTGCTCCTCGGTCAGCACCCGGCTGATCGCGAGGCCGAGGCCGGTTCCGGTCACCTTGGTGGTGACAAAGGCTTCGAAGATCCGGTCGATGTCCTCGGTCGCGATGCCGCGGCCGGTGTCGCTGATCTCGAGCAGGACTGCGTGCCCTTCCAGCGGCGACGACCGAACAGTGACCCGGCGCGTTCGGGCCTTGGATTCCGCGAGGGCGTCGATCGCGTTCATCAACAGATTGACGAGAACCAGCTGGACCTGGACCCGGTCGGCCTGCACGAGGGGTATGGTGGGGTCGAGCTCGAGCTCGAGCGAGACCTTGGCGGCTTGCAGCTCTCGGTGGAGCAGCTGCCCGGTCTGGCGCACCAGATCGTTGCTGCAGAATTCGGTGATCGTCCCCGGTTCGGTGGCTACCATTGCCCGCAGGCTCTTGATCACGCTCACGGTGAGCTTGCCGGCATCGAGCGATGCGCGCAGCGCCTCGATTGCCTTGTCGACGTTGGGGGCAGGGCGGGTGAGCCAGTTGAGGCCGGCCTTGGCGTTGGTGGTCACTGCGGTGAAGGGCTGGCCGATCTCGTGGGCGAAAGTCGCCGCCATCGCGTCCATCGACATCAGCAGGCTGTCGCGCTCGCGCTTGCGCGCCGCGGTCGTCAGCGCGAGCCGCGCGTAGAGCCGGCTGGATTCGGCGATCAGCGCGAGCATCAGCACGAGGTTCGAAAACGGCATCAACGCGAACTGCGCGTAAAATCCGACCGTGAAACGGCCGATGTCGCGCATGTTCACCGGCAGCTGGACCATCCATGCCGTCAGCGCGACCAGCAGCCACATGTCGAGCACCGAGCGTCGCTGGCGAAACAGCAGGACCATCGCAGTGCCGACGAGCGGAATCAGGAGCATGTTGACGATTACGACCGTGTTACGGACGGCGTTGACCCGATCGTTGAACATCGACGGGAGCAAATCGTGACCGAGCGTCACGAGGACGGTGGCAGCGCCGGCGAGCGCGATCGCCACGGCCAGTCCGAAAACGATTCCGGGGTCCGGTCGCTGCGCGAGCGTCGCAACACGCAGATCCGCCCGACGGACCAGTACGTAGCCGATGACGGCGGCGGGCAGCGCGGCCCGCCGGGTGATATAGGTCCAACCGGTGGTATTGATCCCGCCGCCGAGCACTCCGTTGGGAGCAAATGCGCCGGGGAACGACAGCATGTGCGTCAAGAGGATCAGCGCGATGAATACGAAGCCCGACGCGAGCACCGTCAGCCCGCGGGAACGGAACACCGACGCCTGCACGTAGAGCAGAGTGGCGGTTATCAGGTCGCTCAGAATCATGATGGCGTCGATCGTGGGGACGATCGACTCGATCTCTCGCAACCGGTCGTTGGGCAGCACGAGGACGGTGAGCATCGCGCCCACCAGCACTGCAGCAGTTGCCAGGCTGGCGCGGATTTGCCGCTGCGTCGGCGGTGTATCGAACAGCCCTATGTGGTCCTGCGACAAGAACCCTCCCTCGAAGGTCGATTGTGCGTCTTCGAATTCGGCAGACCGCGTCCCCCGGGCGCAGGCTATCGCGATCTTTCCAACAATTCTAGGTGCCTGGCGGCGATCCGCTGGTGCAAGTCGGGGCTACCAGCCGTAGGAAAGCGACACGCCTGCCTGCGTGGGTGCGGCCGGGCTGCGGAGCACGCCGGCGGTCGGGAAGGCCACGAGGCTTTCGGAATACTGCGCGTCGGTGAGGTTGATCACCCACAGGCGCACGGATGGCAGGTGTCCGAGCGGACGCCACTCCGCCGACACATCGACCGTCGCGTACGCGCCTTGCCGCACCACGTTGTCGGGCTCGGCGAAATAACCGGAGTTGTAGGCCGCGTTGCCGCTCAGCAGCAGCGTGCCGGCCTTGCCGAGCGATGTGCGGTGGCTCGCCCCGACGTTCAGCTTCAGTTCTGGCGCGAACGGCAGGTGGTTGCCGGACACATCGCAGGCCATCGGCGCGTAGGGCACCGGCGCGCTCGCCGTGTAGTTGATGCAACTCGCGTTGGGGAAGCGGCCGAAGCGGGTTTCGATCCGCGCCAGCCCCAGGGTCAGCTCGGTCTGCTCGTCGGCTCGTACGTTGAGTTGCAGTTCCATCCCGTAGGCGTCGGCCGATGCAGCATTGATCGTGCCATTGCCCATCGGCGTGATCGCGGAGACCTGGACGTCCTCGTAGTCGTAGTAGAACACGTTGACGTCGGCGCTGACCTGCTGCGATTGGTCGGCGATCTTCAGACCAGCCTCGAAGTCGTCGAGCGTTTCGGGTCCGAAGGCGGCGATCTGCGGCGTCTGCAGGTTCCACCCACCGCTCTGGAAGCCTCGGCTCACAGCGAGATAGGCCATGGCCTCATCGGAAAAGTGATGGTCGAGCGATCCGCGCCAGGTCAGCTCGCTGAAGGTTTCCCGATTGCGGAACGGATCCTGCCCAGGCAGCGGCAAGCCGGGGATGGGGCGCACCGCCGGCGGTCCGGCATAACCTTGCTGGCCGTTCGCCCGTAGCGCACGCTCTTCGATCGTGTATCGCAGGCCAAGCGTCAGCCTGGTGGTCTCCCTCAGCGGCAGGGTACCTTGGGCGTAGGCCGCATAGGCCGAGGCCGTTCCACGTGAGAACAGGGCCTGACCGGTCCGGCCGCCAAGCCGGGCCGAATAGGCGCCGGTGTAGCCGAACGTGGTCGGATCGTATTGCTCCTCGACGCTGAGGAAGTAGAGCCCCGTCACCCACTGCAGCTTGGCGTCTCCGCTCGAACGGAGCTGGATTTCCTGGCTGAACTGATCCTGCTTCGCCGCAACCGAGGCGGAGAACAGCGGCGTCGGCCCAAGGTCCAGATCGACGCCATAGGCCGCAGCGAGCGCACGTACTGCGGTCAGGCTCATGAGACTGAGCTTGCCTATTTCGATGACGGCCCGCAGCGAGAGGCCGCCGTACTGAAAGCTGTAGCGGGCAGGGGAGTCCTGGTCGTGGTCGCGGAAGGTCTGGATGCGGGGCAGCCCGATCGGCGTGTAGCCTTCCACCGGCAGGGACGCGAAGTCCTGGTCGATATCCTGATAGTCTCCGGCCAGCGTCAATGTCAGGGGGCCATCGGGTCGCCAGACCCATTTGCTGCGTGCCGCCAGGCTGTGGTCGGTCTCGCCCTGGCTGGTCCTTCCGGTGTAGAAGTTGAGTCCGTAGCCGCCGTTGCGCGACAGGCTCATCGCGAGGTTGCCGGCAAGCTGCTCGTCCCCGCCGGTCAGGTACAGATCGCTTCTGAGGTAGCCGTCCGTGCCGGCGTGCAGCGTGACCTCGCCCGAATCCTCGCCAATCGGGTCGCGCGTGACGATCTGGATCACCCCGCCGGTTGCGTTGCGTCCGAACAGCGTCCCCTGCGGCCCGTTGAGCACCTCGATCCGCTCGATGCCGCGCAGGTCGAGCAGCGCGCTGATCGACGAAGCGAGGTAGACTCCGTCGACATAGGTCGCGACGCTGTTCTCCACCCCCAGCGTCGACCGCTTGCCGACGCCGCGCAGGTAGGGCTGGGTGAAGGAGCCTGTGCGCATCATCACGAGGCTCGGCACGACCTTGCCGAGCGCGGACATTTCGGTCGCCTGCATCCGCTCGAGCGCTTCGCCCGACCGGACGGTGAGCGAGATCGGCACGTCCTCGGCGCGCTCGGGCCGGCGCTGCGCGGTGACCACGATCGCCTCTCCGTCACCGTCGGGTATCGCTTGCGCAACCAGGGGCTGGGCGACTGCGGCGGCAAGCCCGCTGCAAGTGGTCGCGCAAAGCGCGCGCCAAGCTCCGCGGACGCGAGACGGTCCGGGCTTTGTCATATGCCTATGGCGCATCGCGCGCTGACGCCCCCGGACACCTTGAGCGCGATCTATCGCGAAGTCGGCCGGACGGCCAGCCCATTGATTTCGGGGCTCGAGTGGGCGGCGGCTAGCCGTCCCGGGTATGGAAGCGCCAGATCGCGAGGAAGCTCTTTTCGTCGCTGCGGAACGAGAGGTCCGAGCGGTGCGCGACGGCGATCGCGGCGACCAGAGAAAGACCAAGGCCGAGCCCGACGACGCCCGCTGCCCCGGGCGCGCGGAAAAAGCGTTCGGTCACGCGGTCGAGCTGCTCGGGGGCGCTGACAAGGGCATCGTTGCGAACCTCGACCTGAATCGCACCGCCTTCCTCGGCTGCGCCGATCACGATCGTGCCCCCGTCGGGCGTAAACTTGACCGCGTTGTCGAGCAGGTTGGCGAAACCCTGGAACAGCAGGTCGCCGTCGCCCGCGAACGAGAGCCCGGGCGCCACCGATACGACGAGTTGCTGACCGCGCACGTCGGCTTCGGGTTGGTAGAACTCGATCACGTCGGCGAGCAGAGCCGACAGGTCGACCGGGCGGGCGGTCATCGCGTGGCGCCCGGCCTCGATCCGCGCAATACGCAGCACTGCGTCGATTACCGTCTGCAACCGCGTGGCTTCGGCGAGCGCGCGGGCCGCACCCTCGGGCGCGGGACTGGCGCTGAGATCGGCCAGTTCCGCCTGAAGTCGTGCGAGCGGTGTGCGCAGTTCGTGCGCGACGCTGTCGGACACGCGCCGCACCGCATCGAGCGACGCCTCGAGGCGGTCGAGCATCAGGTTGAGAGTGGCGGCGAGGCGGTCGAAGTCGTCGCTGGCGCCACGCAGCTCGATCCGGCTCGACAGGTCGCCGTCGATCACGCCGCGCGCAGCGCTCGAGATCGCATCGAGCCGCGCGGCAATCACACGGCTCATCAGCGCGCCGCCGCAGACTCCGAGCAGCAGCAGCGCCGGGACGATCCACAGCACCGTGTCGCTGAGGCTTTCCTCGAGCTCGTCGATGTCATCGATATCGCGACCGAGCAACAGGCGCAGACCGCCTGGAAGCTGCTGGTCGAGCACGAGCGCTTCGTACTCGTCTTCGTCGCCTTCGCGCGCGACGTCGGCCTCGATCCGCTTCCAGCCCGGCGCGAAGTTACCCGGCCAGCTCGGCAGGTTTGCCGTCAGCGGTTCGCCACGGGAATTGAGCAGGGCATGGTAAGCTACCCGGGGCGCCTCGGCGACCGCGCGCGCTTCGAGTGCGGCAGTCAGGGCTGCCGGGTCCTCGCCGCGATAGAACTCTGACAGCGCTGCGGATTCGCTGCGGATGTCGCCGCGGATCTCCGCGAGCGGGCGAGCGACTTCGATCCAGTAGAACAGGCCTCCGAGCAGCGCGACTGAACCTGCGAACACCGCGAGGTAGAGCAGGGCAAGCCTGAACGACAGGCTGCGCAACAGCGTCATGCCGAACCGCGTCGGATCGAGTAGCCGGCACCGCGTACGGTCTCGATCAGCGGCTCGCCGCCGACTCTCTCGAGCTTCTGGCGCAGGCGGCTGACGTGCTGGTCGATGATGTTGGTCTGGGGATCGAAATTGTAATCCCATACGTGCTCGAGCAGCATCGAGCGGGTCACCACGCGCCCGGCATTGCGCGCGAGGTACTCGAGAATGCGAAACTCCCGATTTGTCAGCTCGATCCGCTTGCCGGCACGGGAAACCACGCGCGCCACCGGATCGACGAGGAGGTCGTCGAACATGTGTCGCGCGGGCAGCTCCGGCTGTCCCCGCCTGCGTCCGAGAACCTCGACCCGGGCGACGAGTTCCTCAATCGAGAACGGCTTGGCGAGATAGTCGTCGCCGCCCGCGCGGAGACCGCGCACGCGTTCGTCGGCGTCGCCGAGCGCGCTCAGGATCAGCACCGGCGTGGTGTCATCCATCCCGCGCAACGCGTGGAGCACCTTGAGCCCGTCAACCTGCGGCAACATGCGATCGAGCACGATCACGTCGTAGGCCTCCGACGTGGCCTGCGTCAGGCCCGACCTGCCGTCGGCGGCGACGTCGACCAGATGGCCCTCCTCGCGGAGCGCCTTGGCCACGTAGCCCGAGATTCGTTCGTCGTCCTCGATCAGGAGAATGTGCACGCGCCTTCCTGCCAGAGCGGGGGGGGCGGTAGAAGCTCGACGCGCAACATGGCTGAAATCAAATGTTCCCGCCACGCCCCGCCCACGCCGGTTCGCTAGCCGCCTCGCAAAATGGCGTACCAAGGAGACCGGCGGTGAAGATGCTTTGCGAATTGTTCGGGCACTGGCCGGCGCTGCCGAGCTTGCGGCGCAATCACGGACGCTGGACGTGCCGCTGCTGGCTGTGCGAGGCGCCGCTGGTCCGCGAGCACGATACCTGGGAAAGCCTGCGGCCTGACCCGGCCCGCCCGTCAAC
>DATDLP010000313.1:0-7915 GCA_036519255.1 Croceibacterium sp. | reverse complement strand
CTGCGTCCGCGCGAGACCTCCACCGAGCTTGAGGTAGCCGCCGTCCTCCTGCGGTAGGAAGTTCGAGATCGGCCGCTCGATCACCCGGTAGCCGTGATCCGCGAGGCGCATGTCGGCGATGACCTGCGGCTGGAGCAGGCTGACCGTGTAGCTGGCGACCGAATTGCGGAAGCCGGGGTGGAACTCCTCGGTCACCGCGGCCCCGCCGACCACGTCGCGCCGCTCGAGCAGGCGCACCTTGAGGCCCGCGCGGGCAAGGTAGAAGGCGCAGACGAGGCCGTTATGGCCGGCGCCGATGATCAGGGCGTCGTAGCGCTGCGTCATGCGCGGCTCCATCCGTGCTGGGGTTGCTGTTCGCTGCGGGCTTGCGGGATGATCTGGCGCATGCGCTGGCAGAAGTGGCGCAGGCAGACTTCCTTGTCGGACAAGGGGCCGATCGCGAAGCTGCGCGAGGCCATACCCTGCTGGACGCGGGTGATCAGCTCGGTATCCTCGGCGTTGACCCGGCGGTTGATGCGCCAATTGAGGTAGCGCGCGGCCTTCATCTCCCGGCGATCATCCTCGAACACGTAGCTGATCTCGCGAATGAGGCTCTCGGTCGGCGAAACCGGCAGCCACTGCATGAAGTCGACCTGGTCGGGATAGATGTCGAATGCGACGTTGGGCCACAGCTTGAAGTAGAGCCAGTGACGCTGGCCCGCCTGGGGCAGGTGCGGCACTGGGGGCAGCAGGTTCTGGTAGGCGCGCTCGGACCAGTTGGCCGAAGGCCGGTCGATCAGGTCGCCCCACATGCGGTCGACGTGCTCCTCGGCCTCGATGCCGTAGCTCTTGCCGAACAGGCGCGTGAGGCCGGGATGCGCGACCGGGATGTGCAGCCCGTCGGAATAGTTGTCGCCGATGTTCTTCCAGTTGACCGCGCGCTGGCGAAGCGTGACCCGCCCGAGGGCGTTCAGCTGCTCGAAGCGGTACGGCTCGATCATCGTCTCGTACGGCGCCATCATCTCGGCGACCGAAGGGCCCTCGTCCCTGAGGCGGACGAAGATGAAGCCGCGCCAGACTTCCATGCTCACCGGGGCGAGGCCGTGGCGGGACTTGTCGAGGCCCGGATAGCTCGCGCTGTCGGGGACTCCAACGAGCGAGCCGTCGAGGTCGTAGGTCCACGCGTGATACGGGCACACCAGCTTTCTTGCGCAGCCGCTCGATCCGTCGACCACGCGCGAGCCACGGTGGCGGCAGACGTTGGTGAACGCACGCAAGGCCAGGTCCTTGCCGCGCACCACGATCACGCTTTCGCCGAGATACTCGAGCGTGTGCCAGTCGCCCGCACCGGGCACGTCGCTTTCGTGGCACACGACCTGCCACGAGGGGGCGAACACGCGCTCCTGCTCGAGCGCGAAGAACTCCGGGTCGGAATAGGTCCACGCGGGCAGCGACCAGCCTTCGAGCGGATCTGCCTGGGACAGCAGCGACAGGGGGGCTTGGCGATTCATGTTGTACGAGTGTATAACAGTGGCATGCCCACACGGCAACGACCCGATCAACGGCGGCAGGCGCTGCTCGCCGCCACCGCCCGCAGCCTGGCCAAGCACGGCGCCGCGGGCGTTTCGGTGCGCGCGATCTGCGGCGAGGCAGGTGTTTCGCCGGGACTCCTGACGCACTACTTCGCCGGCGTGTCAGACGCGATCGCGGAGACCTATCGCTGGACCGGCGCGCGGGTCAGCGCCGCGCTCGAGCAGGCAGTGGCCGAGGCCGGCCCCGACCCGCGCGATCGGCTCGTCGCCTACCTCGTCGCGAGTTTCCGCCCGCCGATTGCCGACCCCGACTTGCTCGCTACCTGGCTCGCGTTCTGGAGCCTGACCCGCAGCGATCCGGCGATCGCCGCGGTGCACTCCGAGATCTACGCCGAGTTCCGCCACGGCATCGTGCGCCTGATCGCCGCGTACCGCCCCGAGACGAGCGATCCGCGGCTGCCCGCGGTGGCGCTGACCGCGCTGATCGACGGACTGTGGCTCGAGCTGAGCCTCGGCCACGCGCCGTTCACGCCCGACGAGGCCGGGCGGCTGGCGGAGATGTGGCTAGACCGCCTGCTCGGCTGATCCCCGCTTTCGCGAGGACCGCGCCCACCAGTAGAGCGGCAGCCCCGCAACCATCAGTACGAGGCTGAGCCCGCTGGCGCCGATCCCCGCTCCCCACAGCGTCGCCAGCGCGAACACCACGCCGAGCGCCGCGAGCGGCCGCGACACGCCGAGCCGCAGCGCGGCGACCGCGATGGCGAGATAGAACCACAGCGAGGCCGAGGTCGCCAGCAGCAGCAGGAATTCGAACAGGGCCTTGAGCGTGCCGCTGGCGTTGATCAGCGCCAGCACGCTGCACGCGACCGCCGACACGATCAGCGCGCGCGACGCGACCCCGCGTGCATTGGTGCGGCCGAACCATGCGGGCAGCAGGCCCTGCGCGGCCATCGTCCGCACGAGTTCGCCCTGGATCAGCGTCCAGCCGTTGAGCGCGCCGACGCAGCTGACGATCGCGAACACCGCGACGAGCGCCGCCGGACCCCCACTCCAGAACCGCTCGATGAAGGTCGCGAACGGCGCGGGCGAGCTGCTCGCGATCGCGGCTGGCAGCAGCAGCGCGATCGCCGAGCTGACCACGAGGTAGAGCATGCCGGTGAGCAGCGTGCCGATCATCGTCGCGCGCGGCACCGTGGTCTCGGGATCGCGCACTTTGTCGGTCGCGAAGCTCGCCGCCTCGAAGCCGAGCAGCGCGAACATCGTCAGCGCCGCCGCACCCGCGAGCGCGTCGAGCGAGAGCGCGGCGGGATCGAACGGCGCGAACTCGGCCGAACCGTTGGTCAGCGCGCCCGCGGCGAGCGCGATCACCAGCAGCAGCGGGATCACCTTGACCAGCGTCGTGACCGTTTGAAACACGCCCGCCGCGCGGACCCCGAGCAGGTTGAGCGCGGTCATCGTCCAGAGCATGCCTACGGCAAGCAGCGCGGGGAGCAGCGCGCGGTCGCCGATCGCGGGAACGAGACTCGAAAGATAGCTGATCGCCGCGACCGCGAGCGTTACCAGCGCGGTGAGATTCGACACCAGGTAGACCCAGCTGACGAGGAACGCGGGCACGTGCCCGAACGCGCGGTGCACGAACCCGACGGCGCCGCCCGCGTCGGGCAGCGCATGCGCCAGCCGCGCGAAGACCCACGCCAGCACCAGCGCGCCGGCAATGGCCGCGATCCAACCGCCGACCGCATTCCACCCGAACGGTGCGAGACTGGCCGGCAGCAGGAACACGCCCGAGCCGATCATGTTGCCCATGACCAGCGCGATCGCCGCAACGAGGCCGAGTTTGCGCGCGGCCGAAGCGGGTTCGGCGTGGCTGGTTGCGAGCGCGGGGTCCGGGGCTGGATTCAAGACGGCTGGCGCTCCCTCGCAGCGGCGCGGCGACGGCCGCCTTCCGGGCTCCCGGGATACGCGCCGATCGGGTCTCGGCGCAATCGGCTGCACGGTTTTCCGCCCCGCGGAACAGTATTGCTAGTGCAATTGATTATCATTAGTGGCTCGTCCGACGGACGCGAGCGCACCCCGCCTCGCGGCATAAACCAGAACCGAGGGTCTCGATGCGTTTCGCCAAATGCCTGCTGCTTGCCTGCACCGCCCTCTCCGCCACACCGGCTTTCGCCGAGGACGCCGCCGATGCGTCCAGCGGAGACATCGTTGTCACAGGCGAACTGCTCGAGAGCGGCGCGGCGACAAAGACCGACGCACCGGCGATCGAGGTGCCGCAGCCGATCACCGTGATCCCCGACGATCTATTCGAGGCGCAAGGCGCGGTTTCGATCAGCGATACGCTCAACTACGTCGCCGGGGTGCAGGCCAATCCCTACGGTCCCGACAGCCGCGTCGACGGCGCGACGATCCGCGGGGTCGGCGCGCTGCAGTTCCGCGACGGCATGCGCGACGTGTTCAGCTACTACGCCAGCATCCGCGCCGATCCGTACAACTTCGGCAGCGTGCAGGTGCTGCGCGGCCCCTCGTCGGTGCTGTTCGGCGCCGGCTCGCTCGGCGGGATCGTCAACCTCAACTCGAAGCTGCCCGAGTTCACCCCCTCGGGCGAGGCCTCGCTGCGCTACGGCTCGTACGACCGGATCGAAGCGCTGGCCGACGTGACCGGGCCGCTCGGCGGCGACTTCGCCGGCCGCATCGTCGCCCGCGTGCGCGATGCGGGCACCCAGACCGAGCACGTGCCCGACGACCGGATCATGCTTTCTCCCTCGCTGACCTGGGCGCCGACGATGGACACCAGCCTGACCCTGCTCGGGCTGTACCAGGAGGACGACGGCGGCTCGACCGCGCAGTTCCTGCCGCTCGTCGGCACGATCCTGCCCAATCCGAACGGCCGGCTGCCCAACGACCTGTTCATCGGCAAGCCCGGCTGGGATCGCTACGACGGCCGCCTGCTGCAGGGCACCGCGCTGCTCGATCACCGCTTCTCCGAGCTCGCGCAAGCGAGCTTCAAGGCGCGCTACATCGACAGCGACCTGACCTACCTGACCCATTACCCGAACAGCTATGCGAACCCGGCCAATCCCTACGTGCTGCTCGATCCCGCGACCGGCGCCCCGGTGACCGATCCGGTGACCGGGGCCGTGGTGCCCGACCCTGCGCAGCGCGTGATCGGCCTCTATGCCGACGGCAGCGACGCGCGGATGGAGATTTTCACTACCGACAACAACGTGCAGTTCGATTTCGACACCGGCGAAGCCGTGCGCCACGTCCTGCTCGCGGGGATCGACTACAGCTGGAACCGCGTGCGCAAGACCGGCGGCTATGGGTACGAGTTCATCGACATCTACGACATCGATTACGACGCGCTGTCGGACTACGGCGGCGGGCTGCCGCCGGGCGCGGCGCCGTACGAGGACGTGACGCAGAAGCAGCTCGGCTTCTACCTGCAGGACCAGGTGCGGCTGTACGACCGGGTGTCGATCGTGCTTGGCGCGCGGCACGACCAGGCGAGCGCCGAGGACGGCCTCGGCGGGCTCGGCTACGACGTCGGCGCGACGACCTTCCGCGCCGGGATCATCGGCGACATCGTCAAGGGCGTGTCGCCGTTCCTGAGCTACACCGAGAGCTTCGAGCCGATCACCGGGACCGCCAGTAACGGTGATCCGTTCGTGCCCAAGACCGGCAGGCAGTACGAGGCCGGGATCAAGTTCCAGCCGAACGAGACCAGCCTGATCACCGCGACGGTCTACCACATCGAGGAGCAGAACCGCCCGGTGTCCGACGATACCACGCTCGCCGATCCATTCGACCAGATCCAGGTCGGCTCGCTGACCACCAAGGGCTTCGAGCTCGAGGCGCGCACCGAGCTGCCGGGCCGGCTGCAGGTGATCGCCAACTACAGCCACAACGACGCGAAGATCGACGGCACCGACCATCAGGTCGACGACGTGCCCAAGGACAACGCCTCGCTGTGGGTGCAGCGCCCGTTCGCGCTCGCCGCCGATGTGGCGCTAACGCTCGGTGGCGGCGTGCGCTACCAGGGCGGCCACCGCTCGTACGGCGTCGACGCGCTGGGCGTCGAATACAGCGTGCTCACGCCATCGAACACGCTGGTCGACCTCTACGCCTCGCTCGACTGGCGCAAATGGACCGTCTCGCTCAACGCCACCAACCTGCTCGGCGAGGAGTACTATTCGGCCTGCCTCGCGCGGGGTGACTGCTTCATGGGCGCCGAGCGCAACGTGTTCGGCACCGTGAGCTACCGCTTCTGATGCCGTTGCTGGGGCTTGCCGCCGCGCTCGGCGTTGCCGGTGTCGCCGTGCTGCGGTTCGCGTGGTCGCTACCGCGGCGCTCGGTGCCGTGGAACGCGGCCGGCTGGGGCCTGCTGCTCGCCGCGGCGATCGGCGCGGCGCTGGCCGAAGGCGCCTGGGGCGTGTCTGTTGCATCGCTGCTCGCGATGGGCGCGGCGACGATCGCGCTCGCCGAGGCCGGCGCCCGCGCGCCGCGCGGACGCGCGGCGGCATCGAACCGGCGCGTCGGCATGCTGCCCGAGGCGGGCGAGCCGCGTCAGATCGGGCGGCGGATCGGCACCTTCGCGCTGGTGATCCTCGCCGGCAGCGCGGTGTCGGTCGGCCTCGCGACGGCGATGCGCGGGTTAGGCGGACTGCTGGGCTGGCACGCGGCCAACGCCAATGCGCTCGCGCTGTTCACCGTGCCGGTCGCGTGGGCGGTGCTGTGCACCGTGCTGCTGATGCAAACGCGCCGCCGCAGCCAGTTTCTAACCCTCGGGCTGTGCAGCCTGCCGCTGGTGCCCGTGCTGCTGACCGGCGCCCTGCAATGACGCTCGCCCCCCACCCCGCCACCGTCAAGCGAGCGCTGTCGGCGCACGCCGCGATCGGCCTGCTGGCCGGCGCGCTGCTCTATATCGTCTGCCTCAGCGGCACCCTGCTGGTGTTCTACGAGGAATGGCAGCGGTTCGAGCAGGCGACCCCGCCGCAGATGACCGCGATCGATCCCGACGCGGTCCAGCGCGGGATGGAAGCACTCCTGGCGACCGAGCGCGGCAAGCCGCCGACGACGCACTTCTACGTCGACATGCCGCTCGCCGAGCTGCCGACCACGCGGGTGATCACCGACACCCAGTCGATGCACCTCGACGCGCAAGGCCGGCTGGTCGGGCCCGAGCAGATCGAGTGGGCGAACTTCCTCTACGGACTGCACTACACGCTCAACATTCCCGTGGCGCAGGGCCTCGTCGGGATCACGCTGGTGGGCCTTCTCGGCGTGCTGATGATCGCGCTCGCACTGTCGGGCCTCATCGCGCACCCGAAGATCTTCCGCGACGCGTTTCGCTTGCGCACCCGCCACAGGGGCGGCGTGGCGCTGTCCGACTGGCATAACCGGCTGAGCGTGTGGACGCTGCCGTTCAGCCTCGCAATTGCCGTCACCGGCGCGGTGATCGGCCTCTCGACCGTGACCGCGGCCGCGCTGGCCGAGCGCTACTACGGCGGCGACGTCGAGGCGCTCTACGCGACGATGTTCGGCGAGGAAGGCGAGCCCGATCCGGCGCCGGCGCAACTGCCCGACGTCGCCACAGCCCTGCGCTACATGGCAGCGAACCATCCGGATGTTCGCCTGACCTACGTCACGGTGCACGAGCCGGGCACCGCGGGTCAGCACGTGCAGATCGTCGCCGAGCACCCGCGGCGCCTGATCTTCGGCGAATACTATCTGTTCGACAGCGCCGGCCGTTTCGAAGGCACCGCTGGGCTGGCCGACGGCGCGCTCGGGCAGCAGGCGGCGGCCTCGAACTACGATCTGCACTTCGGCAACTACGGCGGGCTGCCGGTCAAGATCGCCTACGCCCTGCTCGGGCTCGCGCTGACCGCGGTCTGCGCGACCGGGACCTTCATCTGGCTCGGCAAGCGCCGCCGGCGCGGGTTCGACGAGCCACGGCTCCGCGCCGCGTGGCACGCGGTGGTTTGGGGTGCGCCCGCTGCGCTGGCGGTCACGCTGGTAGTGCGGCTGACCGCCGGCAACGGCGCACCGTTCGCAGCGCTGTTCTGGGGTTTGCTCGCGCTGGCCGTGGCAGCGACAGTGCTGGCGCGTGGCCGGCCGCAGTCGGCACAAGAACTGCTGCCGGCGCCGTAGGTCGCGCTATCCGTCCGCGGCGGCGCGGGAGACTCCGATCGCGGAGTCTCCCGCGGGGCGCTTGTGCAATCAGTCCACGAAACAAAAGGTGCCGACCCGCACGAGGCGGGGGATCATCACGAATCAGATGAACGCCCCGATATTGTCAATGGCGGTGGCGTTGGGCAGCTCGATCAGGAAGTCGCTGGCGGCCTGGAAGCCGGCGGTGCCGTTGGTGTTGACCAGCAGGAACGAGCGGCCGTCAAGGTCGCCACCGT
>DATDLP010000312.1:0-2685 GCA_036519255.1 Croceibacterium sp. | reverse complement strand
CGAGCGCTCCGCTGCGGTCCTTGAGCGCCGCCACCGCCGCCGCGACGTCGGCGCCCTGCTGCTCGACCGTCGCCTCGGGCACCAGCCGGTAGTTGACCGAGGCGACCGCGTAACCGAGCGCGTGCCAGTGCGCGAGCTTGTCGGAGCCCTGCATCATCCGCTTGTCGCCACGCGACCAGCCGCCGCCGTGGACGAACACCACCAGCGGCGCGTCGCGCGAAGAGGCGGGCCAGTAATCGACCGATTGCAGCCGGTCCGCGCCGTAGGACAGTGTCTGCTTGCCGTCGTCGCGCGCCCCGCGCGTGGCGGCGCCGGCGGAAACCGCCAGCACCACGCAGGCAAGCGCTATCGCCAGGGTTCGGGCCACCGGACGCTCCTTCCACCCGCAGCGGGAAGATGCCGGAAGCTTATCGCACCCCGTTGTACGCGGCGTTAACGCCCGCCTCCGCCGCCGCTCTCGGCCGCGAGGTCCTCGGCCGAAGCCGCCCCGAGCCGTCCGGCGCGCGAGGAAGTGATGTAGTTGCGCACCTGCACGTTGCCCTCGTGGCAGGCGTATTCGTAGAACGCGTACTCGTCGTCGCGCGTCCAGTCGAAGCGCAGCGTCCACGGCGCGGTGAACACCTCGGGGTCCGAGTAGGTCATCTCGTAAGTGATCGTGTTCGCGCCGGTCATCGTCAGCCGCTCGGTCACCTTGGCCTTGGCGCTGGTGGGGATCGTGTTCCACGGCGGAATCCCGCGCGTCGCCATGTTGAGCGGGCTGCCGTTGCGCGCGAACGCATCGCGCGTGGCGCTGTCGCCGGACTTGAGGTTGGTGGTCTCGATCACCAGCGTCTCGCCGTCCCAGCGTCCGCGGCTCGAGCCGAGCCAGGCCTCGACCGGCGCGGGCCACGGCTCGAGCTGGCCGGCGACCGGGATCACCCGGGTGCCGAGCATCTCGAGGTTGATCACCACGAAGCCCGGCGACTGGTAGATGCGGATGCCGTTGTTGTAGCGGAACGGCAGCATCGAGGCAGGGAACCCGCGGCTGACGCAGCGGTCCCAGCTGTCGAAGTCGGTCACCCAGTCGAACGACGTGTTCGGCGTCCAGCTCGAGCGGCCGGCACGGGAGATTGCGTCCGCCTGCGGCGTCATCGCCGGCAGCGTGCCGCTCGCCGGCTCGCCCACCATCGAGGTCCGCCGCGCGCCGGCGAGGTACTCGATCCAGTGCCCGGTGCCGATCGTCTCCTCCTGCTCCTCCTTGGCGTAGCGCGTCTCGAGCTCGGTCGCGCGCGCCTGCTCGGCGGCGAGCTCCTCGTCGGTCTTGAAGAAGCGGTTGCCGTACTGCGCGGGCCGGTTGACCGGCAGCTCTGCGACGTCGTTGATCGGCCAGGTGCCGCGCAAGTCGGGATCGCCCCATGCGGTTTTGGCCGGCTGGTACGAGGTCGCGACCGGGGGCATCTCGGTGAGGTCGGCGGGAGCGTCCTGTGCGAATGCCCGGACAGGGCCGACAGCGAGCAGCGAAGCTACCAGAGCGAAAGTTCGATTGCTCACTGTTGCGACTCCCATCTATCCGTCTTTCGCGGCGACCTAGAAGAACTCGCTGCCGCCGTCGTCGCCGAATGTGCGTGTGATACAAAAAAAGTGAGACTTGCGAGGATCGAGAAGGCTTGGGGTAAGCGGCCATGCCGGTGGACTCCGACCGAAGGGGTGGCACCTGGTCGATCTCCGCTCAGTGCGAGCCTTGGTTTGCCAAGTCGCCTACTACTTCCAACGACTGGCTGAACGCGGTCCGCACGGTCTCTGTATCGAGAGGGCCGAGACCCGGGCCCGGGAACGAAGCATCTCGCCGAGCAAGAAGGTTGCTGTAGGCAGCTGCCCCACCTGCGTCATAGGCTCTGGTCAGCGACGCGCTTCCCGCCCATGCGGGAAGGAGGCCATCTACCGGATTGCGCTGTGCCTCCTTCGTCTGGAAGCCGAAGTAAAACGCTCCGAACACCAGTGCGTGGGCATTCAAATACCCGGCGCGGGTCTCAAGGCCGTCGACAGATTCTTCGACTGCACTGGCGGATTCGCCCAACCCGAGCCTGGGAAGCCAGACGCGAACCAGACTCAGCGCATGGAACAAGCTCTGTTGCTCTGCGGTTACGATCTCGACGCTGGAATCGGACCCTTCGTCCCAAACGCGGATGTGGTCGTCGAAAATGTCGATCGAGTGTGGGCAGCCATCCTCCAGTCGAACGATCGCCTCTGCTCCGACCGGCACGTCGTAATGATCGCACACCGGCTCGATGAAGATCGTCAAAGGAACGCTGCCCTTGTTTCGGATCGGAATCCGCATGTCTTGCCTCGTCGCCTCCCTGCGCATTGATGCCGGTTGGTATGGATTGCCGCAATGACTCAACAAGAGAGCCTATCGTCTCGGGTTGGGGGCTTACAACGGTTACACGCCCTTGCCCTAGCGCCCCCCACGGCCTAGGGCGCGCGCGGTTTCCCCGCACACGTCAGAAAGCACCAATCCTTGGCCAACGTAACCGTGATCGGCGCCCAGTGGGGCGATGAGGGCAAGGGCAAGATCGTCGACTGGCTCGCCAGCCGGGCCGACGTCGTGGTGCGATTCCAGGGCGGGCACAACGCCGGGCACACGCTGGTGGTCGGCAACACCACCTACAAGCTCAGCCTGCTGCCCTCGGGCATCGTCACCGGCAC
>DATDLP010000311.1:0-3552 GCA_036519255.1 Croceibacterium sp. | reverse complement strand
TGGCTTCGGCGCAGCAGCAGGTCGACGCGGCGGCGAAAGCCCTCGCCGCCACGCGCGCGACGCTGCTCCACGCGCAGGCTGACAAGGAAGCGCTCAGCGTCACCCGCGACCAGGCGGCATCCGCGCTCGCCACCGCGCGCGCCGAGCTCGCCGGGATCGAGCGCGAATGGCAGGCGCTGTCGCGCGACCGCGAAGCGCGAGCCAGGCAGGCCGCCGGCAAGCACGGGCTGCCCGCGGCGCTCGACAAAGTCGCCGCCGAGCCAGGCTACGAGCGCGCGCTCGCCGCGGTGCTCGGACGCGACGCCAAAGCCCCGCTCGGTGCCGCGCCGGCCGATGGCGAAGGCCGTTTCTGGACCGGCGCCAACGCGCCCGCGCCGGTAACCGGCAGCCTCGCGGCACACGTCCGCGAATGCCCGCCGCAACTCGCCGCCCGGCTCGCGCTGGTCCACGTCGCCGAGAAGGACGACGGCCGCGCGCTCGCGCCCGGCGAATGGCTGGTCACCCGCGATGGCCGCCTGCGCCGGTGGGACGGCTTCGTCGCCCGCGGCGAGGGCGCCGCCGAGGCCGCACGGCTCGAGGCCGAGAACCGCTTCGCCGAGCTCGACGCCGCCCTGCCTGCCCGGCGCGAGGCCGCTGCGTCCGCCGAAGCCGCGCACCAGGCCGCGCAGGACGAGCTGGCCGAACTGCAGCGCACCCTCGTCGCCACCGAGCGCGAGACCCAGCAGGCGACCGAGGCCGAACGCCAGGCCCTGCGCGCCCTCGACCAGGCCGAAGCGGCCCGCGAACGCCTCGCCGCGCGCGCCGAGGAATTGGCCACCGCCGAAGCCGGCCTCGCCGAGCAGCGCGACCAGGCCCGGGCCGAAGTCGCCGCAGCCGAGGCGAAGAAGCTCCACCTGCCCGATCCCGAGACCGGCCGCGCTGCCCTCGCTGCCGCGCAAGCGAAGAACGAGGCCGCCCGCAGCCTGCTCCAGTCCGCCGCCGCCGGGCTTGCCGCGCACGACCAGGGCCTCGCCGTCGCCCGCGAGCGCGTCTCCAACCAGCGCAGCGACATCTCCGCCTGGGAGGCCCGCGCCGGCGAAGCCGCCCGGCGCCTGTCCGGCATGGAGCAGCGCTTCGAGGAAATCGCCGAGGAGCGCTCGGTGGTCGCCGCCAAGCCGGCCTCGCTGATGCGCGAGATCGAAGGCGGCGAAGCCGTGCGCGCGCGCCTCCGGCAGGAGCTCGCCGCCGCCGAGGCCGCGGTCGCCGCGGCGGGCGACGACGCCCGCGCCGCGGACATCGCGCTCTCCGCCGCCAACGAGGCGCTGTCCGCCGAGCGCGAAACCCGCGCCGGCTCCGCGGCGCGCGCCGAGAACGAGGAAAGCCGCCGCGAGGAGATGGCGCGGATCTCGGGCGAGCGCTTCCAGTGCCCGCCCCCATTGCTGGCCGGCCGTTTCGGCTTCGTGCCAGCGCAAGTGGCGGGCACGAGCGAGGAATCCGCCGTCCACGAGCGGCTCACTGCCGACCGCGAGCGGATCGGCCCGGTCAACCTCGTCGCCGCCGAGGAGCTCGCCCGGCTCGAGCAGGAGCACGGCGCCAACGTCGCCGAGCAGGCCGAGCTGGCCGAAGCGGTCAACCGCCTGCGCGGCTCGATCGGCAACCTCAACCGCGAAGGCCGCGAGCGGCTGCGCGCGGCGTTCGAGCAAGTGGACACGCATTTCCGGCACCTGTTCACGCGGCTGTTCGAAGGCGGCCAGGCGCACCTTGCGCTGGTCGATTCGGACGATCCGCTCGAGGCCGGGCTCGAGATCTACGCCCAGCCGCCGGGCAAGCGGCTGCAGTCGCTGACGCTGCTCTCGGGCGGCGAGCAGGCGCTGACTGCGATCGCGCTGATCTTCGCGCTGTTCCTGACCAACCCCGCGCCGATCTGCGTGCTCGACGAGGTCGACGCGCCGCTCGACGACGCCAACATCGACCGCTTCTGCGACCTGCTCGACGCAATGTGCCGCGAAACCCAGACGCGCTACCTGATCGTCACCCACAACGCGGTGACGATGAGCCGGATGCACCGGCTGTTCGGGGTGACGATGGTCGAGAAGGGCGTCAGCCGGCTGGTCAGCGTGGACCTCGGCGGCGCGGAAGAATTGCTGGCGGCGGAATAGGTCGGCTCGGCCCGTGGTCTAGAAGCGGCGTTCCGCCGCATCCCAGACTTCGGCGCAGACGTAGACTTCGGACAGCTCGAGCGCCTTGCGGCTGCCGCGTATCGGGGCCGCATCGTTCACGTCGAGCGTGCCCTCCGATACGGCGTTACCTTTGCCGCGGCACTCCGCCTGCGCTTTCCTCGCCAGCGAGACCTGTGCGTTGGCATGCCCATCCGGGCTCGTTTCATCGAAAACGACCTTCACGCGGAACCGCCCCTCGTCGAGCTGCTCGATCGTGGGGCCGAGCGAGGCGAGCACAAGCACGGCCGACGAGATGAGTCCGGTGACCATGGCGATTTGATATTCCTCTCGGCCGCAACGCGCAATGAGAGTCCAAGACTCGTCGCACGCGCCGCCCCCTTAGTCGGCCGGAACGATCCTCAGGATGCTGCCGTCCTTCTGCTCGACCGCGAGGTAGATGTAGCCCTCCGGCCCCTGCTTCACGTCGCGGATGCGCTGGTGGAGGTCGTAGAGCAGGGTTTCGCGGCGCAGCTCCTCCATCTTGTCGTTGACCAGGATGCGCTCGAGATGGCCGGTGCCCGGAATCTCGCCGGTGCGCAGGGCGCCGACGAAGATGTCGCCCTTCCATTTCGGCAGCGCGTCGCCGGTGTAGAACATCAGGCCGGAGACGGCGATCGCCGGCATCCAGTAGACGACCGGCGGCTCGAACACTTCGTGGCCCGGGCGTTGCGATTGCCACGGGCCGGTATAGGTGCGCCCGAGGCTGACGTAAGGCCAGCCGTAGTTAAGCCCGGGCTTGATCACGTTGACCTCGTCGCCGCCGTTGGGACCGTTCTCGCTTTCCCACAAGGCGCCCGTGCCCGGATGGACCGCAAGGCCCAATGCGCCGCGGTGTCCGTAGGAGTAGATGTCCTTGCGCGCGGAGCGATTGTTCACGAACGGATTGTCTGCTGGGACCGAGCCGTCCGGGTTGATCCGCAGGACCTTGCCGCCCGCGGTGCCGAGGTTCTGCGCGTCGGCCCCCGAGGTGGTGAAGAACAGCGTGCCGTCGTGGGCGAACGCCAGGCGCATCACGCCCGAGACGCCGGTGGGCGCGACCCAGATGTCCGCAAAGCTTTCGATCCGCTCGCCGGTCCAGCGGCCCCGGCCCAAGGCCAGCACCCGGCCGGCCTCGCCGTCGGGCTTGTTGTAGGCAATGTAGACGTAGCCGTTGGTCGCGAAGTCGGGATCGAGCGCGATGTCGACATAGGCGTGCGAGGTGCCGAGACCCCCGGACTCGCCGGCGAACACGCCCACCGGCCCGCCCTCGATCAGGCGGGTGCGCGAGGCGCCTGCCGGGAGCAGGCGCAGTTCGCCCTTGCGGGTCACGATCAGCATGTCGCGGCTGGGCAGGAACGTGAGTGCCATCGGATAC
>DATDLP010000310.1:0-2922 GCA_036519255.1 Croceibacterium sp. | reverse complement strand
CCACACCAGCCGCCTGGGCCGACCGCTGGCAAATCGTGCTGCGGCCGTACGAGGCGATCGAGCTCAAGTACACGCTCGAGGAGCGGGCCCCGCTCGACTTCACCTGGACCGCCACCGCACCGCTGTACTACGATATGCACTCCCACCCCTTCGACGGCGGCGACACCCTGACCGAGACCTACAGCCTCGACACCCGCGCACAGATGCAGGGCCGCTACGTGGCGCAGTTCACCGGGCTGCACGGCTGGTACTGGCAGAACCGCACGATGAGCGACGTGACGCTGACCGTGCAGGCCGCCGGCAAGATCGACGGCTCGACGCTGTTCGAGATGGGCATTCCGCGCGAACGCGAGCTGACACCGCCGGAATAAGCCCCTGGCAAACCGGATTTTGTCAACTTCGATACACTTTCGACCCTTGTTGTCGCCGCGCGTTCTCGGCTAGGCTTCCCGCCCGGCCGCGACGGGAGTGGCCGAGGACGGGAGAGAGTCGAGTGGGTAATTCGCTGCGTGCAGCTTCGTATCGTCGCGGGCTTGTTGGCCGGATTGCGCGTCCGCTGATCCCGGCCTGCGCGGCGCTCGCCGCGGTGGCCTGGGCACCGGCGGCCAGCGCGCAGGCTCGGCCGAACTCGAGCTTCGATTACCAGACCTGGGACTCGTACCTTGGCGGTTCGGATTCCTCGCAGTTCTCGTCGCTCGACCAGATCAACAAGGACAACGTCAACCAGCTCGAGATTGCCTGGACTTACGAGACCGGCACCGGGCAGGCACCGATGTTCAACCCGACGCTCGCCAACGGCAAGATGTACGTGCTGCGCGGCGACGGGAAGATCGCCGCGCTCGATCCCGCCACGGGCCGCGAGCTGTGGCAGAGCGAGACCACCGGCCGCATCAGCGGCCGCGGGGTCAACTACTGGCAGAGCACCGACGGCAGCGACAAGCGGCTGGTGTTCCTCAACGACGGGCTGGTCCGCGCGATCAACGCCGACACCGGCAAGTACATCGAGAACTTCAGCATCGACGTGCGCACCGCGCTGCCCGAAGGTCACGCCGGCGCCCCGCGCCCGCTGATGACCAGCAACCCGGGCCGCATCTTCGAGGACACCTACATCGTGTCGCTGCCCGCCGGCGCGTACGACTACGCCTCGGCCCCGGCCGACATCCAGGCCTACGACATCAAGACCGGCGCGCTGAAGTGGGTGTTCAACGTGGTCCCGCGGGTCGGCCAGTTCGGTTCCGACACCTGGCCCGAAAAGGACCGCGAGAAGTTCGGCGGGGTGCACAACTGGTCCGAGTTCACGATCGATCCCGAGACCGGCATCGCCTACATCCCGACCGGCACCGCGCGCTACGACTTCTACGGCGGCAACCGCGAGGGCGACAACCTGTTCGCCAACTCGATCGTCGCGCTCGACACGCGCACCGGCGAACGCAAGTGGCACTTCCAGACGATCCACCACGACCTGTGGGACTTCGACCTGCCCAACGCGCCGAAGCTGATGACCATCACCAAGGACGGCAAGCAGATCCCGGTGGTGATCCTCGCCGCCAAGCACGGCTTCGTGTTCGTGTTCGACCGCCGCACCGGCGAGCCGGTGTGGCCGATCGAGGAGCGTCCGGTCCCCGCCTCCGACGTGCCGGGCGAGCACGCCAGCCCGACCCAGCCGTTCCCGACCTGGCCGCAGCCGTTCGCGCGCCAGAGCTTCACGGTCGACGACATCAACCCGCTGCTGCCCGAGGCCGACCAGGCCGCGTTGCGCGAGAAGATGCTCGCCAGCCGCAACGAGGGCCTGTTCACCCCGCCGAGCCTGCGCGGGACGATCTCGATGCCGGGGCATAACGGCGGCGTGAACTTCGGCAACAGCGCGGTCGATCCGCTCAACCAGCGGTTCTTCGTGGTCAGCCGCGAGATCCCGGTGGTGATCAAGCTCAACGAGCTGCCCGAGGCGCGGCTCGAGGCGGCGCGCGCGGCGATGCCCAACGGCGGGCCCGACCGCTATCCCTACACCTCGCCGGTCGACTTCATGCTGCAGCCGAACGGGATGGTGGCGATCAAGCCGCCGTTCTCGTTCCTCACCGCCTACGACATGAACACGGGCAACATCCTCTACCGCATCCCCAACGGCGACAGCCTCCAGCCGCTCGCTGAAGGCCATCACGACGTCGGCAGCCAGGCGCCGCGCGGCGGGCCGGTGGCAACAGCCGGGGGGCTGCTGTTCGTCGGCACCGCCGGCGATCGCACCTTCCGCGCCCGCGATTCCGCCACCGGCGCGGTGCTGTGGGAGCACAAGCTCGACGCCGGCACCGAGGGCGTGCCCGCGGTCTACGAGGTCGGCGGGCGCCAGTACGTGACGCTGCCGGTCGGCGGCGACGGGCTGTTCGCCCAGCGCGGCAACCCGGCACCGGGACCGAGCCGCTACGTGACCTTCGCGCTTCCGGCTCGCGCGGCGGCCGGAGGATCGCGGTAATGCGCAAGCTCGCGCTGCTTGCGGCGGTCGCTGCTTGCGGGATCGTTTCGGCTCCCGGCACCGCGCAGGAGACCGACCTGACGGTCGTCCAGCCGGTGCCGACCGGCTACAAGGCGAAGACCACCTCATGGGGTGAGCCCGACTTGCGCGGCGGCTGGCCGATCGATCACCTCAACGGCCGCACGCCGCTGCAGCGCGATCCGGCGCAAGGCAACCGAGCGTATTTGACCGAGGAGGAGTTCGCGCAGCGCGACCAGGCCGTCCAGCAGCTCGCCCGCCGCTACGAGAACGAGGACAGCCAGGGCACGATGGGCATCGGCCACTGGGCCGAAGTCGCCAGCGCCAACCGGCGCACCTCGTGGATCACCGCGCCGGCCAACGGCCGCCGCCCCGAGTATACTGCCGAGGGCAAGCGCCTGTCGGGCGAGATGCGCTCGACCTGGCGCCGCGGGCAG
>DATDLP010000309.1:0-5755 GCA_036519255.1 Croceibacterium sp. | reverse complement strand
TTGGTTCTGATTCAACCTGCTGGCTGGGGATGGAGGCCAGCGGGGATGGCGAGACCCTATTCGAATGATCTTCGGGAGCGAGCTGCGTCTGCGGTCGCATCGGGGCGGAGTTGCCGGGAGGTGGCATCGCTGTTCGGAGTGAGCGTGGCGAGCGTGGTGAAGTGGTCGCAGCGCCAACGGGCGACGGGGACAGCAGCGTCGCGTCAGATGGGGGGTCACCGCAAGCGCCTTCTGGAGCCCCACCGGGCGCTGGTAATCGAACGCGTGAAGGCGGTTCCGGACATCACGCTCAAGGCGCTGGTTGCCGAGCTGGCCGAGCAGGGCATCCAGACCAGCACGGTATCGGTGTGGCGACTGGTCCGCTCGGAAGGGCTGCGCTTCAAAAAAAACGCTGTTCGCCGTCGAGCAACTGCGGCCGAAGATCGCGCGAAGGCGGGCGCAGTGGAAGAAATATCAGGGGCGGCTTGATCCCCGGCGGCTGGTCTTCATCGACGAGACCTGGGCCAAGACCAACATGACGCCGATCCGCGGCTGGGCCCCGCGAGGACACAAGCTCGTCGCGCGCGCTCCGTTCGGCAGATGGCGCACGCTGACCTTCCTGGCTGCGCTTCGCCATGACCGGATCGATGCACCCTGCGTGCTCGACGGGCCGATCAATGGCACGAGCTTCACTGCCTGGGTCGAGCAGTTCCTCGTGCCAACGCTCACACCCGGCGACATCGTCATCATGGACAACCTCGGCAGCCACAAGGGCAAGGCCGTCCGCGAGGCGATCCGTTCGGCCGGTGCCAGGCTCCTGTTCCTGCCGCCCTACTCGCCCGACCTCAACCCGATCGAGCAGGTCTTCGCCAAGCTCAAGCTGCTCCTGCGCAAAGCCGCTGAACGATCCGTCGAGGCAACGTGGCGACGCATCGGCGCCCTCCTCGACGCCTTCCCTCCACACGAATGCGCCAACTACCTCAGAAACTCAGGCTATGGTTCGACTTAAGTGGAAACGAGTCTAAAGACTGTCCTGATTTGCTTGAACCGTTCGTCCTGAGCGAAGCCGAGCATTGCGCAAACCCGTCGGTTCTCGGCTTCGCTCGAACCGATCCCTCGACTTCGCTCGGGACGAACGGATTCTGACTAAAGGGGGCGCGCTCTAATCTCAGGCGTCGATCATCTCCCGATCGACTTCGCCCGCGCGGTTCTGGATGAAGTTGAACCTGTGCTCGGGGTTGCGGCCCATGAGCTGGTCGACGAGCTCCTTCACCGCGTAGCGCTGCTCGTGCTCGGGCGGCAGGGTGATACGGGTCATCGTGCGCGTCTCGGGGCTCATCGTGGTTTCGCGCAACTGTTGCGGGTTCATCTCGCCGAGGCCCTTGAAACGGCTGACCTCGATCTTCTTGCCCTTGAACACCGTCGCCTCGAGCTCGGCGCGATGCTCGTCGTCCTTGGCGTAGCGGGTCTCCTTGCCCGCGGTCAGGCGGTAGAGCGGGGGCTGGGCGAGGAACAGGTGTCCGGCCTTCACGATCTCGCCCATTTCCTGGAAAAAGAAGGTCATAAGCAGCGTGGCGATATGCGCGCCGTCGACGTCGGCGTCGGTCATGATGACCACGCGGTCGTAGCGCAGCTGGTCGGGATCGCAGTCCTTGCGAATCCCGCAGCCGAGCGCGAGCGTGAGGTCGGCGATCTCGGCGTTGGCGCGGATCTTGTCGGCGGTGGCGCTGGCGACGTTGAGGATCTTGCCGCGGATCGGCAGGATCGCCTGAGTCTTGCGGTTGCGCGCCTGCTTGGCGCTGCCGCCGGCGCTGTCGCCTTCGACGATGAACAGCTCGGTCTCGCCGTCGCCTTCGCCCGAGCAGTCGGTCAGCTTGCCGGGAAGGCGCAGCTTCTTGGCGTTGGTCGCGGTCTTGCGTTTGACCTCGCGCTCGGCCTTGCGGCGCAGGCGCTCGTCCATCCGCTCCATCACCGCGCCGAGCAGCGCGCGGCCGCGCTCCATGTTATCGGCGAGGAAGTGGTCGAAGTGGTCGCGCACCGCATTCTCGACCAGGCGCGCGGCCTCGGGCGAGGTCAGGCGGTCCTTGGTCTGGCTCTGGAACTGCGGATCGCGGATGAACACCGAGAGCATGACCTCGCTGCCGGTGACGATGTCGTCGGCCGAGATGTCCTTGGCCTTCTTCTGCCCGATCAGCTCGCCGAACGCGCGGATGCCCTTGGCGAGCGCGCTGCGCAGGCCCTGCTCGTGCGTGCCGCCGTCGGGCGTGGGCACGGTGTTGCAGTACCAGGAATAGGCCCCATCGGACCACAGAGGCCAGGCGATCGCCCATTCGACGCGGCCCTGGGTCTCCCCGTTCTGCGAGGGGAAATCTTGGCTGCCGGTGAAGAACTCGGCGGTGACGCACTCGCGATCGGCGACCTGCTCGCGCAAGTGGTCGGTGAGGCCGCCGGGGAACTGGAACACCGCCTCGGCCGGCGCGTCGTCGCCGGCGAGCGCCGGGGCGCACTTCCAGCGGATCTCGACCCCGGCGAACAGATAGGCCTTCGAGCGGGCAAGCTTGAACAGCCGCGAGGGCTTGAAGTCGCGGTCGCCGAAGATCTCAGTGTCGGGCGTAAAGCTGACGGTGGTGCCGCGCCGGTTGGGCGTTCCGCCGAGGTGCTGCAGCCCGCCCGTTGGATGCCCGCGCTCGAACTCCTGCGCGTAGAGCTCCTTGTTGCGCGCGACCTCGACGCGGACGTTCGAGCTCAGCGCGTTGACCACGCTGACGCCGACGCCGTGGAGGCCGCCGCTGGTGGCATAGGCCTTGCCCGAGAATTTGCCGCCCGAGTGCAGCATCGTCAGGATCACCTCGAGCGAGGACTTGCCGGGGAACTTCGGGTGCTCGTCGACCGGCATGCCGCGGCCGTTGTCGGCGATGGTCAGCCGGTTGCCGAGGCCGAGCTCGACCTCGATCCGCGTGGCGTGGCCGGCAACCGCCTCGTCCATCGCGTTGTCGAGCACTTCGGCCGCGAGGTGATGCAGCGCGCGCTCGTCGGTGCCGCCGATGTACATACCGGGCCGGCGGCGGACCGGCTCCAGCCCTTCGAGCACCTCGATCGCGGAAGCATCGTAGTCGCCGCCGCCCGCGGGCAGCTTGTCGAAGAGATCGTCGGACATGGGAAAACTATAGGAGGCGGATTCCCGCCAATTCAAGCGGCGCCAGCATGTTTTCCCAACCCCGTCATCCCGGCGGAAGCCGGGACCTCGTCAGCCTGGCTGACCCTCGCGGGGTGAGATCCCGGCTTCCGCCGATGGGGCCCTTCGGGCGTCAGAACCGCGCCGGCGCCGCGTCGACCACGCTGACCGCACCGTTGCCGACCTCGCGGACTTCCATCGCGCGTTCGCCGATGCCGTTGCTGCGGAAGCGGAACGGGCCGTCGAGGCCGAGGAAGCCGCCTTCGTCGAGCATGCGCCCTTCGGGGAACGCGCGCCCGGGCTGCCAGTCGCGCGCGACGCGCAAGGTCAGCAGGACCGCGTCGTAGCCGAGCGTGGCAAGGCGGAACGGCTGCTCGCCGAAGCGCGTCTCGTAGCTCGTGGCGAACTGGCGGAAGCGGTTGTCGGAGACCGACGAGAAGATCGCCCCGCGCAGCGAGGCCGTGGTGGCGACGCTCGCCTCGCCGCTCCACAGCTCGGTGCCGAGCAGGTAGACCGGCGTGCCGCCCTCTTTCAGCGCGCTGGCCGCCATCGCCGCAAGACGCGGCCCTTCGGCGATCAGCACGGCGTCGTAGCCGCCCGCGCCCTTGAGGCGCTGCGCCGCGCTGACGATCGAGGTGTTGCCGCGGTCGTAGCGCTGGATCTCGACCAGCGTGCCGCCGACGCCGGCGACCGCCCGCGAAAGCGCGTCGCCGGTGCGCCGGCCGTAGTCGCCGTTGGGCACGAGCGCGGCGAAGCGCCTCGCGCCCTGCTGCGAGGCGTAGGCCACGGTGCGCGTGACCGACTGCTCAGGTACGTGGCCCATCACGAACACGTCGGCTGCGGCGATCGAGGTGTCGTTCGAGAAGGTGATCAGCGGCACGTCGGCCGGGCGCGCCTGTGCGAGCACTGCGGCGACATCCTCGCGCACCAGCGGGCCCAGGATCAGCTTGTTGCCGTCGCGGATCGCGCTGGCGGCTGCGGTCGCGGCACCGGTGGCGGTGTCGTAAGTGGTGATGCGCAGATCCTGCGCATTGGTGTCGAGCAGCGCCATCGTGGTGGCGTTGGCGATCGAGCGACCGACCGCGGCGTTCTCGCCCGACAGCGGCACCAGCAGCGCAACGCGATGGCGGGCGGTGTCGGTCGGCAGCACGTCGGCGCTCGGGCCCTGAGTGGAGGCGGGCGCGGGGGCGGGGCCGGGCCCGGCGTTGGGCACGACCTTGCACGCTGCGAGGAAAACTGAGAGCAACCCGATGGCGAGCGTTCGCCTGGTCAACGCCAACATGCTTGCGGCTCCAACTGCAACTGGGCCACAAGCACCGCGTGAGCGACGCCGACCGACCCGAACCTCTTCCTCCCGGCCTGTATATTGTCGCGACCCCTATAGGCAACCTCGGCGACGTGACCGCGCGGGCAGCGGACGTGCTCGCGCGCTGCGATGCGATTGCCTGCGAGGATACGCGGGTGACAGCCAAGCTTCTCAGGCACTTGGGAATCGCCAAGCCGCTGTGGCGGTACGACGATCACGCCAGCGAGCGCGACCGGGCGCGGGTACTCGGGGCGATGCGCGATCAGGCCGTGGCGCTGGTCAGCGACGCGGGGACTCCGTTGGTATCCGATCCAGGTTATCGCCTGGTGCGCGAAGCGCGTGCGGCGGGCATCGCGGTGACCAGCCTACCGGGCCCGAGCGCGCCGGTGATGGCGTTGACGCTGGCGGGGCTGCCGAGCGACCGGTTTCTGTTTGCCGGGTTCCTGCCGACCAAGGACAAAGCGCGGGCCGAAATGCTGGCCGAGCTCGGAGCGGTGCGCGCGACGCTCGTGTTCTTCGAGACTGCGCCGAGGCTGACCAAGTCGCTCTCGGCGATCGACGAGGTGCTGCCAGGGCGCGAACTGGCAGTCGCGCGCGAGTTGACCAAGCTTTACGAAGAGTGCCGCAGTGGGAACGCCGCCGAGCTCATCGCGCATTACGAGGCGTATCCGCCGAGGGGCGAGATCGTGCTGCTGGTCGGACCGCCGGCGGAGCAGTCGCGGGGCGAGGTCGATGTGGACGCGCTGCTGCGCGCAGCGTTGGAAACCGAGAAGCCGTCGCAAGCTGCCGGCCAGGTGGCGAAAGCCACCGGGCTCGACCGCAAGGCGCTCTACGCGCGCGCGCTCGAGCTCAAGTGACGCGCAAGCTCGCCGAGCGTCGCGGCCGGCGGGGCGAGGGCTGGGCGGGTTGGTGGCTGCGGCTGCAGGGATGGCGGATCGTCGCGCGGCGCATCAAGACCCCGCGCGGCGAGATCGATCTCATCGCCCGGCGCGGGCGGACCGTGGCGTTCGTCGAGGTCAAATGGCGAGCCACCGAAGCGGAGCTCGCGGTCGCGATCGACGAGTACCGCCTGCGCCGGGTTGCCGCCGCGGTCGAAGCCGTGGCGCATCGCTACGCCCGCCCGGGCGATACGATCCGGATCGACGTGCTGCTCCTTGCGCCCGGCCGCTGGCCGCGCCACATCGTCAACGCCTGGCAGCCCTAGTGCCCCTCTTCGTCGTTGCGAGGAGCGGAACGACGAAGCAATCCAGAGCGTAGCGCGCGTCCGCCCCGGGTCGCTTTGCTTCGCTCGCAAT
>DATDLP010000308.1:0-4086 GCA_036519255.1 Croceibacterium sp. | reverse complement strand
CCGTTCGTGCACCGGCCGGCGCAGGCGCCCTGCCCCGACGCGCTGGCCGCGATGACGGCGCTGGTCGCCGATGCCGTGGCGCCCGTCGCGATCGTCGGCGGCGGCGGCTGGGACGCGAGGGCGCGCGAGAACTTCACCCGGTTCGCCGAGCGGATCGGCCTGCCGGTCGCCACCGCCTTCCGACGGCAGGATGCGCTGCCGCCCTCGTCGACGGTCTACGCCGGCAACCTCGGCTACGGGCCCAATCCGAAGCTGGTCGAGCGGATCAAGGCGGCGGACCTGCTGCTCGTGGTCGGAGCACGGCTCGGCGAGGCGACCACCGACGGCTACGCGCTGGTCACGCCGGACCACCCGGGCCAGCAGCTGATCCACGTCCACCCCGATCCGAACGAGCTCAACCGCGTCTACCGCGCCGACCTCGCGATCTGCGCCGCCATGGGCGAGTTCGCCGAAAGCGCCGCGCTGTGGGATGAAGGCGAGGTGATCCCGTTCGACGCCGGGGCCGAGGCGCATCGCGAGTGGCGCGAGTTCTCGACTCCGGCAAATCCGACTGTCCCGAGCGAAGCCGAGCGGGGCTACCGGCTCGATCTCGCCGGCTGCCTCGCGATCGCGCGGCGCGAGTTGCCGGCCGACACGATCGTGTGCAACGGCGCGGGCAACTTCTCCGGCTGGTGGCACCGCTACTGGCACTACGCCGGCTATCCCTCGCAGCTCGCGCCGACCGCTGGCGCGATGGGCTACGGCCTGCCGGCAGCGATCGCCGCTGCGCTGCGCTTTCCCGAGCGTTGCGTCGTCGCGGTGGCAGGCGACGGCGATTTCCTGATGAACGGACAGGAACTCGCCACGGCCGTGCAATATGGGTGCGATCTCATCGTGATCGTGATCGACAACGGATCCTACGGCACGATCCGCATGCACCAGGAACGGACCTACCCCGGCCGAATCGCCTCGACCGACCTCGCCAACCCCGACTTTGCCGCGTTCGGCGCAGCGTTCGGTGCCTGGTCGCGGCGAGTCGAGACCACCGCCGGATTCGCCGAGGCGCTGGCCGAGGCGAGGGCGCGCAAGGGCGTTCGCCTGCTGCACTGCCTGACCGAGGTCGAGCAGCTCAGCGCCGCGGGGGCCACCATCAGCGGCTTGCGAGCGCGCCCCTGAATCGAAAAGGGCCGCCCTCGCGGACGGCCCTTCGAATGCATGCGCCTCGGCTCAGATCTTGTCGCCGAGCGCGCCTTTGACCTCGCCCTTGAGGTTCTGCATCTCGCCCTTGCGCTCCTGCGCGCGGCCTTCCTCGCGGGTGTTAGGATCGTCCGAGGTCTGCTTGGCGTTTCCGGCGATCTCGTTGGCGATGCCCTTGGCCTTGTCTTTCAACTCACCCATCTCTGGTCTCCTGCTGTCGGCGCGCCTTGCGCCGTTCACCTCGACCCAACGGACACGCGCGGGCTCGCGTTCCCGCTAAGCTTTTGCCCTTGAACAGATCCGTTCCCACTCGGCGGGGCGGATCTCGGCGACCGAGAGGCGCGACTGGCGGACCAGTTCGATCTCGGCCAGCGAGGTGTCGGCCTTGATCTCGGCGAGCGTCACCGGCCGGTCGAGCGGCTTCACCGGCCTGATCCGCACCGCGGCCCATTTGCCGTCGGGGTCCTTGGGATCGGTCAGCCCGCCCTCGGTGATCTCGGCCACGCCGACGATCTCCTTGCCGGTGACCGAGTGGTAGAAGAAGGCCATCTCGCCCACCTTCATCGTCCGCAGGTTCATCGCCGCGCGGTGATTGCGCACCCCGTCCCACAGTGTCTCCCCGTCGCGGACGAGGTCGTCCCAGCCATAGGCGGCGGGTTCGGATTTGATCAGCCAGTATCGCGCAGTCATCAGGTCCTCCTGGCGCGCTCCTATCGGGGCGGGCGGCGCTGCGCAATTAACCGAAAATTGATCATGGTCGCGCATAAGAGCCGAGGATTTGAGGGTCTTGACCATCGTGCCCAAACCAGCCGCCGAGCCTTCCCGGCAGGAATCCCACGCCTTTGGCCGCGCCGAACGCGACATCGTCGCGCTCGGGATCGGGATTGCGGCAATCATCATGTTCGTCGGCACCGGCGGCTCGCTCATGCCCAAGATCGTGCGCTCGTGGCTCGGCACCGGCGACGCCCCGGATGTGCTGCTGACCAATGCCCTGCTGCTCAACATCGCGTTGCTGATCTTCGGCTGGCGGCGCTACGCCGAGCTGCATCGCGAGGTGGGCGAGCGCCGCAAGGCCGAGGAGCGCGCGCGCGAGCTGGCCGAGATCGATCCGCTGACCCATTGCCTCAACCGGCGCAGCGGCAGCCCGGCCATCGACGCGCTGATCGCCGACGCGTCGCGCCGCCACCGCGACGTCGCCGTGCTGATGGTCGACCTCGACAACTTCAAGCAGATCAACGACCTCAACGGCCACAAGATGGGCGATACCGTGCTGGTCGAGATCGCCCGGCGCATCCGCGACTTGCTGCCGGAAGACGGTATCATCGCGCGCATCGGCGGCGACGAGTTCATCTGCGCGCTGTCGTGCGAGCCCGGCGCCCGCGACCGCATCGACGCGTTCATCGACCGTCTGATCCTTGCCGTCTCGGTGCCGATCGAGGAGCACCAGCTGCGGGTCGAGGCCACGGTCTCGATCGGCGTCGCGGGTAACGGCGAGGACAGTTGCGCGGAGGTCCCCTGCAACAGCGAGTTGCTGGCGCACCGGGCCGACATCGCGATGTATCACGCGAAGAAGCGCGGGCGGAACCGGTTCTACTGGTTCGAGCAGCAAATGGAGAGCGAGCTGCGCTTTCGCACCGAGCTCGAAACCGGTATCCGCCGCGGCATCACCGCGGGCGAGTTCGTTCCCTACTACGAACAGCAGGTGGACCTCGAGACCGGCGAACTGGTCGGCTTCGAAATGCTCGCCCGGTGGAACTCCCCGCAGTTCGGCCTCGTCAGTCCGGAGATTTTCATTCCGATCGCCGAGGAGATCGACCTGATCGGCGAGCTCTCCGAGGCGCTGATCCGTCAGGCGTTGCAGGACGCCAAGGAATGGGATCCGAAGCTCTCCCTCGCGGTCAACATCTCGCCACTGCAGCTGCGCGATCCGTGGTTCGCACAGAAGCTGCTCAGGATGCTCGTCGACAGCGGCTTCCCGCCCAACCGGCTCGAGGTCGAGATCACCGAATCGTGCCTGCACGAGAACATCGGCGCGGTGCGGGCGATCGTCACCAGTCTCAAGAACCAGGGAATCCGCATCAGCCTCGACGACTTCGGCACCGGCTACGCCAGCCTGTCGCAGTTGCGCACGCTGCCGTTCGACCGGCTCAAGATCGACCGCAGCTTCGTCGCCGAGCTGGCTGACGGCGGGATCAGCAACGAGCTGGTCGAAGCGATCGTCTCGCTCGGCCGCGGCCTGTCGCTGCCGGTGACGGCCGAGGGCGTCGAAACCGCCGCGATCCTGCAGGCGCTGCGCAACATGGGCCAGCTCAAGGGCCAGGGCTATTTCTACGGCCGTCCGGAAGACGCCGAGGCCACGCGCAAGCGGCTGGCCGCGAAGGCGCTGCTGACCGGCACGGCCGCAGCGCCCCAAGCCGCCCCCCCCGTGTCGAACGAGGCGCAGCGCAAAGCGGGCTGACCCGCGCCCCATTGCCCTAACCGCGTGCGGTCCCTAGGTGGCGGCGATGCGGGCGAATTTCGTCAAGATGCACGGCCTCGGCAACGACTTCGTCGTACTGGACACGCGCGCGCAGCCGCTCCCGCCGGTCACGCCCGCGGTCGCCCGCGCGCTTGCCGACCGGCGCACGGGGATCGGCTGCGACCAGCTCATCCTGCTCGAGGAGTCGTCCACGGCCGACTTCCGCATGCGGATATTCAATTCCGACGGCAGCGAGGTCGAGGCCTGTGGCAACGCGACCCGCGCGGTCGCCATTCTCCACGGCTCGCCGGCGCAGATCGAGACCCCGGCCGGCCTGCTCGCGGTCCAGCCCGGCGAAGGCGGCGCGGCGGTCGACATGGGCGAGCCGCGCTTCGAATGGCAGGCGATCCCGCTCGCCTACGCGATGGACACCGCCTCGCTCCCGGTCGGGT
>DATDLP010000307.1:0-2087 GCA_036519255.1 Croceibacterium sp. | reverse complement strand
CCGGCGGGCGGAGCGGGGGGCGCTTTGCTGGGGGCGGGCGGTGGTGGCGGCAGGGGGAGGGTCGCTGAACCCAAAGCCGCGCTCGAGACCGCGGACGGAGGTGGTGGCGGCGGCTTGCTGAACCCGGACGGCGCGGGTGGCGGCGGCGGGCGGCTGCTCACCGACGACACATCGAAGGGGTTCGCCACCGCGCTCGGACTCGGCGGTGGCGGGGGTGGTGGCGGCGCAGAGAGCGCGCTCGGCGGCGCGGGGGGCGGTGCAGCACCGCGCGACACGGGAGGCACCGAGGGCCGGCTCGGAGCCGGAAAGCCCGGGTTGCTGCGCCCGGCCCCGCCCATGGGGCTCGCCAAACCCAACAGCGTCTTCTGACGCGGGGACGAATTGGGTGCGCCGCTGGGACGCGATTTTTTCGCAAGGCCGTCGAATACGTCTAAGTCTGATCCGCCCTTGTCGCTCATGTCAGGTTTACTCTCTCCAAGTCGGCGTGGCCGTGGTGGCCAGCTTCGATACCACTCAACCAGCGGCGGGGTTCTCGCGTCCGCATGATCATTCGTCAGGTTCCGCCATGTTGACGTTCACCAAGTGCTGCGTGGCCTACGAAAGCTTCGCGTGCTTGGGGAGCGTTCAGCTGTAAACGATCAGTCGAAGATCGGCATGTCACAGATTCAGTAGTCGATGAGATGCGTCCGAAACCCCTGTTTGAAACGAGCCGCAGGTCTTTGAATTTGGGTAGCCTGACAATAGCGCCCCTTGTAGGACAATGCGAGGCCAATGGGCCACGCAACCGGCATAATTTGCAAAATCGCTGCCTCCGCTCGCATGAGTCTGGATGATTCGCAGCAGAACGGTCGACGCCCGGCGGCATCCTGAAACGCGCGTGCATTCGCGTCCAAGGCCGTTCATGCCTTGGGGGGAGCGTCCTGCTTCAAAGCTCTATTGGTAATGGAATCGATGCGCGGGCGGCTGCCGGCGGTCGGGGTGGGTGACCCAGACGCATGGGCTCGCGGCTATTCGGCGGGGGGGGGTGTGGGCGATGCTTCGGCATCGCTCGAGGCTGCCGGGGTTGGCTTGCGGAAGTAGCGGACGCGCTTTCGCTGGAGGGGCGCCCAGACGTCGGGGTGCACGACCGGGGTGTCTTTGAAAAAGCGGCGCGCGCCCGGAGCGACGCCGCGCACGAGGTGCACGCCGCGCTTCTGCGCGCCAGGCGCGCGCCCGTCGAGGCCGCGCACGCCGCCGATGGCGGGCATCAGGCTTTGCTCGAACAACACGATCTGGGTGCAGCCGAGCTCGGACAGCAGCGAGCTCAACAGGCGCGCGTCGCTCGCGCGCTCGTGGCCGCTCATGACCTCCAAGTAGATGGCGAACCCGCCGGCGTCGACGCCAGCGGCAGCCACGATCACCTTTCCGGCAGCAGCCTCGAGGGGCACACCGAAGCCCACGGCGCGCGCGTGCTGTTTTGCCTCGAGCGCGACGAGAGCCGCAGCGGAGGGCGCGGCGATCGAAAACCCGGTATGGGTCCACCACAGGGCCAGGGGCGCCTTCGTGGCAGACGAGGGAGCGAATGTGATCACCGTGTCGTCACCCGGATCCGACGCCGTTGCCGGCGCAAGCGCGAGCATGCGCCCGTCCAATTTGACCGCTTCGAGCTGGGTGTGGGGGCGCTTCGGATCGGGCGAGAGCGTCGCCGTGGCGATCGCCAACGGCCAGCCATGCTGCGGCAGCCCTTTCGTTTGCCAGCCTCCGCCCGGGCCCGCAGTCGTCGACTTCGCTCCCAGGTTGGTCGGAATCGCAGCACCCGGCAGGATGTGGCGCAGCGTGAGATAAAAGAAATCGCGTGACTCGCGGTTGATGTACCTCGGGAAGTTCATCAAGGCCATGTACTTGATCATGCGGCGCCCCTGGAACCGCCAGCCGGGCATGTCAGAGACCGGACCTTCGGCTTGCCAGGTCGATTCGAGCTTGTCGCCGATGCGCGGCAGCTGGCCAGTGGGAGCGACATGGTAGAATTCGAGCCCGGTGTGGCCGGGGTTCATGTCCAGGTGAATGGTGTAGTCGCAGCGGGCCGCCTCGGCGGCCAAGCCGAGGTG
>DATDLP010000306.1:0-24699 GCA_036519255.1 Croceibacterium sp. | reverse complement strand
GCGTCGACTCGACGCGCGCCGCGTACCCGGTGTCGGGCACGTAGCCGAGCTGCGGCACCGAGATTGCGACATCGGCGAACCGCGCCGTCTCGATCCGGGCGTCGTCGTGCGCCGAAAGCGCGAGGCCGACCATGTACGGCGCCTGGAACGGAATGCGGAAGCTGCCGCCCGCGTGGGCGAGCGTGCCGTCCGCACCTGCGACCGAGAAGTATACGAAGTCCCCTTCGCGCTCGAGCCGCACGCGGCGCGGATGGTTGGCCGCGGAGACGATCTGCCGCGTTGGCCCGTCCTGCACCTCGCGGTACTGCAGCGCGACCATGCCGTCGCCGTGGACCATCACGTCGGCATAAGGCGAGCCGGGCGTGAGGTTCTGGCGGATCATCAGCCCCGCCTTGCGGTGCGGATCGCCGCCCGTGCCCTCGAACGCGATGTCGGCGGCGATGTGCAGATCGCCCGAGCGCTGCGTCCAGAGGTAATGGAACGCGTCTTCGCCGGCCCAGATGTTCGCGCCGCTCGCGGTCAGACGATAGGCGTCGCCGGCAAAGGTTGCGCTGCCGGCGGTCGAAACCTCGCCGACATCGGCATGATCGCCGAACTCACCTACAGGCTCGGCGCTCGCCGACGCGGCCCACAGCGCCGCGAGAGCCGCCAGAACGATTGCTTTGCGCATATCATCTCCCCCTTCGGAGAGATGATAGCGCTAACAGACGATGCGATCGAGTCCCGTGCTTCAGCCCCGCAACAGGCCCAGCGCCTTGTACGTCGCCTCGAGCGTCGGCCCGGCGATCTGCCGCGCCTTCGCCGCGCCGCCCGCGAGGATCGCGTCGAGCGCCTCGCGGTCGTCGAGCAGGCCGGTGAAGCGCTCGGTGATCGGCCGCAGCGTCTCGACCAGCAGCTCGCCGAGCGCCGGCTTGAACGCGCCGAAGCCCTGTCCGCCGTACTCGCCGAGTACGTCCGCTACCGACTTGTCCGTCAGCGCGGCGTAGATCGTCACCAGGTTGAGCGCCTCTGGCCGGCCTGCGAGACCGGCTTCCTCGCTCGGCAGCGGCTCGGGGTCGGTCTTGGCCTTCTTGACCTTCTTCATCACCTCGTCGGGATCGTCGGCCAGGTTGACCCGGCTCATATCGCTCGGGTCGGACTTGCTCATCTTGGCGGTGCCGTCGCGCAGGCTCATGATCCGCGCCGCGCCGGGCGGGACGATCGGATCGGGCAGCGTGAACAGCGGCGCGTCCTCGGGACAGAAGTCGTTGTTGAACTTCTGCGCAATGTCGCGCGCAAGCTCGAGGTGCTGTTTCTGGTCCTCGCCCACCGGCACGTGGGTCGCCTGATAGAGCAGCACGTCCGCCGCCTGCAGCACCGGGTAGGTGAACAGCGCGATGCTCGCGCCTTCGCGGTTCTTGCCTGACTTGTCCTTGAACTGCGTCATGCGGTTGAGCCAGCCCATCCGCGCGGTGCCGTTCAGGAGCCATTGCAGCTCGGCGTGCGCGGGGACCTGCGCCTGGTTGAACAGGATCGAGCGCTTGGGATCGATCCCGCAGGCGACCAGGGCCGCCGCCATCTCGAGCGTCGCCGCGCGCAGCTCGGCGGGGTTGTGCGGCATCGAGATCGCGTGGAGGTCGGCGAGGAAGAACAGGCACTGGCTGCCCTCGTCCATCGCGTCCTGCATGCGGACCCAGTTGCGGATCGCGCCGAGGTAGTTGCCGAGGTGAAGGGAGCCGGTGGGCTGGATGCCGGAAACGACGCGCATGGTGAAGCTCTTTCGGAAAAGGAAGATGGAACGGGCAGGGAGGTCCCCTTGCGGGACCGGGGCGCTCAGCGGGAAGCGCGGGCCCGCCATCGCCAGGCCGCCCGGCCACGCACCAGCAGGCGCGAGCGCTTATGCAGGAAGGAGGTGGTCGGCGTCATCGCTGCCCGCATATCACAAACGGCCGCGGGCGGAAGCCCCGGCGGGCTATGCCGGGCGCCGGCGGAGCTGCCCGATGGTCCGCTTGTCGACGACGCCCAGCGCCGCGGCGGCGCCGAAGAACACCGCGCCGCCCAACGCCACCAGCGCGGCAATCGACCCGGCGCGCTCCAGCACCGAGCCGGCATACCACTCCGTGCCGTAGGGAAGCGCGACCCACAAGGCCGCACCCATCAGGCCGGCAGCCAGCGCGATCCGGCCGATCCGCGACAACACCAGCAGCGTCAGGTGATAGAACCCCCGCAGCGTCAGCACCGTATAAAGCAGGCCGCAGTTGCACCACGCGGCGATTGCGCCGGCATAGGCGAGGCCGGGCACTCCGAAGCGCGGAACCAGCACGAAGTTGAGCGCCACGTTGATCGTCAGCGACGCGGCCGCGGTGTAGACGGGGGTCCGCGTGTCCTTCCGCGCGAAGAAGTTGGGCACGAGCACCTTGACGAGCACATACGCGGGAAGACCCACCACCAGCGCCGAGACCACCGCACCCGTCGCGGCGCTGTCTTGGAGCGAGTAGGCTCCGCCGGTGTAGAACGCGGTCGTGAAGGCGCCGCCCGCCACGAACAGCGCCACCGCCGCCGGCAGGGTCAGCAGCAGCGCCAGTTCCACCGCGTTGCTCTGCAGGCGGAAGGCGCCATCGGCGTCCTCGCGCGCGATGAAGCGCGACAGCGAGGGCAGGATCGCGGTGCCAAGGGCAATGCCGATGATGCCCATCGGCAGCTGGTTGAGGCGGTCGGCCATCGCCAGGAAGGTGATCGACTTGTCGGGCAGGGTGGCGATGAAGAACAGGTCGACGAAGCGGCTGATCTGGTAGACTCCGGCGCCGAACACGGCGGGCAGGATCAGGATCCCCAGCTCCTTCACCCCGCCGGTGACGCGCGGCAGGCTCAGCGACATGCGGAAGCCCTGCCGGCGCGCCCAGAACCACAACCACGCCAGCTGGACCACGCCCGACACGCTGACCGCGATCGCCAGCATCAGCCCGGTCTGCCGCCGCGCCTCCTCGCTTCCGTCGAGCGTGGCGCCGGCGATCAGCGCGATCACCAGGCACAAGTTGAGGAAGATCGGCGCGGCGGCGGCGGCGGCGAAGCGCGACAGGCTGTTGAGCACTGCGGCGAACAGCGTCGCGAGGCTCATGAAGGCCAGGTACGGAAACGCGATCCGCGCCATCGTCACCGCAAGATCGAAGCGCGAGGCGTCGGCCGCCAGCGCGTCGCTCGCGAACAGCATCATGATCCACGGCATCGCCATCATCGCGATCGCGGAGAACACGATGAGCACCGGGATCAGGAACGCGAGCACTTCCTCGGCGAAGCGCCGCGCTTCGCCGAGGTCGTGGTCGTCCTCCATGTGCCGGTTGAACAGCGGTACGAACGCCTGCGCGAAGGCGCCCTCGGCGAACAGCCGGCGGAAGATGTTGGGCAGCTGGAAGGCGAGCTGCCATGCGTCGGCGACGCCGCCGGCGCCGAGCACACGTGCCAGCAGCATGTCGCGCGCGAAGCCGAACACGCGGCTGACCGCGGTCAGCGCGCCGATCGTGCCGACGTTCTTGATGAGGCTCAACGCGCGAACCTCAGCGCGGGGGCAGGCTCAGGCCTCGCCCGCCGGCGTTTCGCCGAACGGCTCGCCCTGCCGCTGGGCGAGCTGCTGCAGGTAGATGCCGTTGAAGTCGATCGGATCGAGCAACAGCGGCTGGAAGCCCGCGTCGCGCACCGCGTCGCCGATGATCCGGCGCGCGAACGGGAACAGGATCCGCGGCGCTTCGGCATAGGTGAACGCGTGCTTCTGCTCGTCGGACATGTTGCGCATGCCCACGAGGCCGCAGTAGGCCAGTTCGACGATGTAGATCGTCCCCTGCGCCGCGCGCGCGTTGACGCTGATCTTGAGCTCGATCTCGCTCACTTCCTCGTTGATCTTGCGCGCGCTGATGTTGAACTGCACGTCCATCTGCGGCTGCTCGTTCCACTGGAAGCTGTCGGGCGCCTTGGGATTCTCGACCGAAAGGTCCTTCACGTACTGCTGCAGCAGCCCGGCCACCGGCAGGGTGTCGGCGCCGTTGCCGGCCGCGGCGGGCTCGGCATCGAGGTTGGTGAGGACGTCGCCTTGTTCGGCCATGGTTGTTCTTTCGGATAAAAGGATGGTTTGCGAAATCGGCCCGGGCGCTAGCACCGGCATTGCGCCGCCGCAACGTCCGCGCCAAAAAGCGTCCCGCGCGAGGACCGCAACGGCTCCAAAGGTGTTGTTCATTTGTAATCGGCGCCTATTTGGGGCACGATTGCATTCCTGCGGTGCGACGCCCCCCGTTTGCAATGCCGTTCGCACTGCCGAGACGACCGGAAAACAGAGCACGTGATCATTGAAATCGTCATTCTGGCCCTGATTGCCGCCTTTCTCGGGCTGCGGCTCTATTCGGTGCTCGGCCGCCGTGCCGAGCACGAGGAAGAGCCTGTGCCGACTCGCTTCGAGCGGGGCGAGGGTGGCAAGGCGCCGCGGCCGGCCGCGGCGCAGCCGGTTCCCGAGCTGCCGCGCGCGGGCCGCGATCTCGCCGGGTTTCCGCCCGCGATCGAGCAGGGCCTGCGCGAGATCAGCGCGGCCGACCGCCGGTTCGACCTGCTGTCGTTCCTCGAGGGCGCCAAGGGCGCCTACACCATGGTGCTCGAGGCGTTCTGGCGTGGCGACAGGGACGACCTGCGCCAGCTGTGCGACGACGACGTCTACCGGAGCTTCGCCGCCGAGATCGACGCGCGCGAGGAAGCCGGCGAAACGCTCGACAACCGGCTGATCCGCATTGAGGACACCGTGGTCCACTCGGCCCGGCTCGACGGGGGCATCGCGCGCGTGGCGGTGCGCTTCACGGCCGACATCGCCGCGGTGACGCGCGACAAGGACGGCAACGTGGTGGCCGGTTCGCTCGACGACGCGATCGAGAGCCGCGACATCTGGACTTTCGCCCGCGACGTGAACAGCGCCGCGCCCGACTGGGTGCTCGACGAGACCGACGAAGGCTGATCCCGCCGTGCGGGGGAGGGACCGCACCGCCTTCGCCAGCGTGGTCTTGCTCGCGCTGCTCGCCAGCTGCCGCGCAGTACCCCCGGACGAGCACCCCGCACCCGTGCCGACACCGGCTCCACCCACTGCCGCTCTCGCCGGCGTCCGCTCCGGCCCGTCGATCGCGTCGCTCGGACTCGCGCAAGCCGATGCCGCCGCCGCGCTCGCCTCGTTCGCCGAAAGCTGCCCGAAACTCCTGCGCCGCGCCGACGCCAGCGGGCTGACCCGGACCGAGGACTGGCAGCCGGCCTGCTCCGCCGCCGCCGGCTGGCCGCGCGGCGACGCCGCGGGGTTCTTCGCCCGTCAGTTCGAGACCGCGGTGGTCGGCGAGGGCACGAGCCACGTCACCGGCTACTACGAGCCCGAGATCGCCGGCTCGCGCACCCGCCGGCCCGGGTTCGAGGTGCCGGTCTACGCCATGCCGCAGGACCTCGTGCGCGACTGGCCGGCCGAGACCCCGCCCGAGCAGCGCACGGGCCGCGCGCCGCTCGGCCGCCGCGACGGCAGCGGCCGGTTCGTCCCCTATTACGACCGCACCGCGATAGAGGAAGGCGCGCTCGCCGGGCGCGGGCTAGAGATCGCCTGGGCGGCCGATGCGATCGAATTCTTCTTCCTGCAGATCCAGGGCTCGGGCCGACTGGTCACGCCCGAGGGTGAGGTGATCCGCATCGGCTACGCCGGGCAGAACGGACGCGACTACGTGACGATCGGCGCGGTCATGCGCGAGCGCGGGCTGCTCGGCAGCGGACCCGGCCAGTATCCGACGTCGATGCAAGGCATCATGCAATACTTGCGCGAGCACCCAGCCGAAGGCCGCGCGCTGATGCGGCAGAACCTCTCGTGGGTGTTCTTCCGCGAGCTGACCGGCGACGGCCCGCTTGGCGCGCTCGAGGTGCCGGTGCGGCGCGAAAGCTCGGTCGCGGCCGATCCGGCCTACACCCCGCTCGGCGCGCCGGTGTTCCTCGCCACCGACCGGCGCGAGGTCGACGGGCTGTGGATCGCGCAGGACACCGGCGGCGCGATCAAGGGCGCCAACCGCTTCGACTCGTTCTGGGGCGCGGGGGCCGAGGCGCGCGCGATCGCCGGCGGGATGAGCGCGCGCGGGCAGGCGCTGCTGCTGCTGCCCAAGGGAACCGTCGCCCGGCTGACCCGGCCGTGAAGCCGCCCCGCGGGCTGAGCGCCGGCGAGGCCGCGCTGTGGCGGCGGCTGACCGCGAGCGTCGAGCCCCTGCGTCGCCTCGATCCTCCCCTGAAAGGGGAAGTGGCGCCGCGAAGCGGCGACGGAGGGGTGTTCCCGCCCGCGGTGAAACCCCTCCGTCAGCCCTCCGGGCTGCCACCTCCCCCCAAGGGGGAGGATCGAGGGAAGACTCCAACCCTTTCTCCCGACCGAGGCCTCGACTCCTCCTGGGAGCGCAAGCTCGCCCGCGCCGCGATCGCGCCCGACTTCACGCTCGACCTGCACGGCCACACGCTCGACCAGGCGCACGCCCGGCTCGATTCCGGCCTCGCGCAGGCCAAGGCGATGGGCGCGCGGCTGGTGCTGCTGGTCACCGGCAAGGCGCGCCCGGTCGACGCCGCCGACCGCGGCAGCCGCCGCGGGGCGATCCGCGCCAAAGTGCTCGACTGGCTCGCCGCCGGCCCGCACGGGGCCGACATCGCCGCGATACGAAAAGCGCACCGCCGCCACGGGGGCGACGGTGCGCTCTATATCGTCCTCAAGCGCAGGCGCTGAGGACGCGGGGGTCTGGTTACTTCAGGTCGAACCGGTCGGCGTTCATCACCTTGGTCCACGCCTTGACGAAGTCGGCCTTGAACCGCTCCTCGCCGCCGGCCTCGGCATAGACCTCGCTCTGCGCGCGCAGCTCGGCGTTCGAACCGAAGATCAGGTCGGCCCGAGTCGCGCGCCAGGTCTCGTGGCCTTCCTTGCGATCGGTGGCGACGAACTCTTCCTGGCTGTCGTCGACCGAAGCCCACACGTTGGTCATGTCGAGCAGGTTGACGAAGAAGTCGTTGGTCAGCTGGCCCGAGCGCTTGGTGAAGTGGCCGTGGCCGCGCTCGCCGTGGTTGGCGCCGAGCACGCGCAGGCCGCCGACCAGCACGACCATCTCGGGTACCGACAGGCCAAGCAGGCTGGCGCGGTCGAGCAGCATCTCCTCGGTCCTGACCGCGAGCTTCTTCTTGCCGACGTAGTTGCGGAACGCATCCGCCTCGGGCTCCATCACCGCGAAGCTGTCGGCGTCGGTCTGCTCAGCGGTCGCGTCGCCGCGGCCGCCGGTGAACGGCACGTTGCCCGCGCCCGCCTTCTCGAGCCCGACCACGCCGCCGAGCACGATCGCATCGGCCAGCGACAGCGGCCCGCGCAGCGCGTCGAGCTTGGGCAGGACCATCGCCAGCATGTCGGGCTCGTTGACCTCCCAGTCCTTCTGCGGCGCGAGCCGCACGCGCGCACCGTTGGCGCCGCCGCGGTGGTCGGACTTGCGGTAGGTCGAGGCCGAGGCCCACGCGGTCTTGATCAGCTGGCTGACGGTGAGGTCGCTGCCGGAGATTGCCGCCTTCACGGCGGCCACCTCGGCATCCGACGGCATCCTCCCGGCCGGGATCGGGTCCTGCCAGATCAGGTCCTCGGCCGGGACTTCGGGCCCGAGGTAGCGGACCTTGGGCCCCATGTCGCGGTGGGTCAGCTTGAACCACGCGCGCGCGAACGCGTCCTTGAACGCCTCGTGGTCGTTGCGGAACCGCTCGCTGATCGCGCGGTAGGCCGGGTCGCGCTTGAGCTGCATGTCGGCGGTGGTCATCATCGTCGGGACCTTGCGGCCGGGGACATGCGCATCGGGCGCCATGTCCTCTTCCTTCTGGCCGATCGGCTGCCACTGGTTGGCGCCGGCCGGGCTCTGGACCAGCTCGTAGTCGTAGTCGAGCAGCAGGCGGAAGTAGTTCTCGGTCCACTCGCGCGGCGTGTTGGTCCACGCGCCCTCGATGCCGCTGGTCACGGTGTGCTCGCCGATCCCGCCGTGGTCCGCACCGCTGACCCAGCCGAAGCCCTGCGCGGCGAGGTCGCCGCCCGCCGGAGCATGGCCGAGCGTCGAGGGATCGCCGTTGCCGTGCGCCTTGCCGAAGGTGTGGCCGCCCGCGGTCAGCGCCACCGTCTCCTCGTCGTTCATCGCCATGCGCGCGAAGGTTTCCTTCAGGTCGCGCGCCATGCCCGCGTCGTCGTGCGGGTTGCCCTGCGGACCCTCCGGATTAACATAAATCAAGCCCATCTGGATCGCCGCGAGCGGGCCTTCGAGCTGATGGAATCCGTGCTCGGGGGCGATGCGGGTCTGCACGCCCTGGTTGACCCACTTGTCTTCCGAGCCCCAGTAGATGTCGCGCTCGGGCTCGAACACGTCGGCGCGGCCGCCGCCGAAGCCGAACACCGGCCCGCCCATGCTCTCGATCGCGACGTTGCCCGTCAGGATGAACAGGTCGGCCCAGCTGATCGCCTTGCCGTACTTCTGCTTGATCGGCCACAGCAGCCGGCGCGCCTTGTCGAGGTTGCCGTTGTCGGGCCACGAATCGAGTGGGGCGAAGCGCTGCTGCCCGCTGTTGGCGCCGCCGCGGCCGTCGGCGGTGCGGTAGGTCCCCGCCGCGTGCCACGCCATGCGGATGAAGAACGGGCCGTAGTGGCCGTAGTCGGCCGGCCACCACGGCTGGCTGTCGGTCATCAGCGCGGTCAGGTCGGCCTTGAGCGCGGCGTAATCGAGCCCCTTGAACGCCTCGGCATAGTCGAAGTCCGCGCCGTAGGGATTGGTCGCGCCATTCGGATTGAGAATCTCGGTCGCCAGCATCTCGGGCCACCAGTCCTTGTTGGTCCGGCCGAGCAGCGCGCGCACGCCGCCGTCGCCATGACCCATCGGGCACCCGCCTTCGATCGATCCAGTCTTCGCGTCCATCAGATCTCTCCTCTTCCGAAACGCCAAGCCGTGCCCGGACGGCACGCGCGAGTCGTCTTTGCAGAGCACGATGACGGGTTGGATTACATGCGTCTAATCGATTGATTGGCGTATATTGATCGATTTCGCCGGTTAGTCGGTGAGCCGTTCGGGACGCGCGACCGAGGCCCGCGCCCAAGGTACCTGGGCGCGGACCGTGGTCGGAAGCCGAGCGCCGCCTAGTCGATCATCCGCAGCGACAGCAGCTCACGGAAGCGGCGCGACGAGCCGTCATGGAAGCCGACCTCGTCCGCGAACCGCTCCGGATTGCGGAACGAGCCGAACAGCATGTCGAACCACGGCACGTCGCCGTAGTTGTAGCCGTGCACCCCGCGCTGGTGGTGCAGCGAGTGGCTTTCCGGCCGGGTGATGAGATAGCCGAGCCAGCGGGGCGTGCGCAGGTTCGAATGCTGGAACATCGCGCAGAAGCTCGCCGCCACGCTCACCACCAGCGTCGCTTCGGGCGTGAGGCCGACGATCCACACCAGGCACAGCGAGCCGAGGAAGGCCCAGCCGAGCATGTCGAGCGGATGGAAATAGAACGCGCCCCAGATGTCGACCCGCTCGGCGCTGTGGTGCATCTGGTGCATGCGCCAGATCGGCGTCACCGCGTGCATCGTGCGGTGCCACGCGAAAGTGCCCGCTTCCATCACGACGAAGCCGAGCGCGAGCTGGGCCCAGAAATTCAGCCCCGTCAGGTCGAACACGCGATGCGCGCCGAGCACTTCGTCCCAAAGGAACGGCGCGTAAGTCGTGAGCGCGAGATAGACGATCATCGAGGCGATCCCGAGCACGCGCCAGTAGCGCACGGCGGGGAAGTTCCGCGCCCGGATCGCGGTATCGGCCAGCGCGAACGCGGCGAACATGCCGAAGACAATGTAGTGATAGATGGTCATGCGATTGTCCGTGCGGTCGAAGGCGATGCGGGCAATACTGGCAGATGTGTCGCGCAGGGCTAGCGGTCACGCGGTCGGTTCGGAAGGCACACCTGTTCGGCAATATTCTCAAAGATTTGCGTGACACCCAGGGCAGCAGGGAAGCACGGCGATGGCGACTCGAAACAGCGGAACTGCACCCGGGGTACAGTCCGAAGCGGCTCCCACCAAAGGTGCGCGCACGCGCGAGAGGCTGCTCGACCTGGCGCAGCGCGCGATCATCGAGAAGGGCTTCAACGCCACGTCTATCGAAGAGCTGGTTGAGGCCGCGGGCATCACCAAGAGCGGCTTCTTCTACCACTTTGCCGACAAGCAGGACCTTGCCCGCCAGCTGATCCAGCACTGGATCGACGACGACGTGCAGATGTGGGACGCGCTGGAAAACCGGGCCCGCGCGCTGTCCGACGATCCGCTGCAAAGCCTGCTGATCTTCATCAAGCTGTTCGCCGAGACGATGGACAACCTGCCCGAGGTCCATCCCGGCTGCCTGTCGGCCGCGATCACCTATCAGGCGCGCAGCTTCGATCCCGAGGTCGTCCGGCTGAACCAGCAAGGCCTCCTGACCTGGCGCAGCCGCTTCGGCCGGTGGATCGACGAGATCATGGCGGTCCACGACCCGCGGCTGCCGGTCGACGCGCAGGCGCTGGCCGATCACTTCGCCGTGCTCGCCGACGGCGGGATCGTCTCGGCGAAGATCTACAACGACAAGCTGCTGGTCGGCCGCCAGGCGCGCCTGTTCCACGATCTCGTGCGCGCGCTGTTCCTGCCCGACCGGCGCTGACCGGCTCCAGATCCGGCGATTCACGCCGCTTCGGCGATGTCCTCGGCCGGCGCGTTGCGGATGATGTAGTCGAACGCCGACAGCGCGGCCTTCGAGCCTTCGCCCATCGCGATCACGATCTGCTTGTACGGCACCGTGGTGCAGTCTCCCGCGGCGAACACGCCCGGGAGGTTGGTCGCCGCCTTGTGATCGATCTCGATCTCGCCGTGCTTCGACAGCGCCAGCCCGGAATCCTTGAGCCACTCGGTGTTGGGCACCAGCCCGATCTGCACGAACACGCCCTCGAGCTCGACCCGGTGCTCCTGGCCGGAGACGCGGTTCCTGTACACCAGCCCGCCGACCCGCTCGCCGTCGCCGGTGATCTCGGTGGTCTGGGCGGACAGGCGAATGTCGACATTGGGCATCGAGCGCAGCTTGTCCTGCAGCACCTGGTCGGCGCGCAACGAGGCGTCGAACTCGATCAGCGTCACGTGCCCTACGATGTTCGCCAGATCGATCGCCGCCTCGACGCCCGAGTTGCCGCCGCCGATCACCGCCACGCGCTTGCCCTTGAACAGCGGCCCGTCGCAGTGCGGGCAGTAGGCCACCCCGCGGTTGCGGTACTCGAACTCGCCCGGCACCCCGAGGTTGCGCCACCGCGCCCCGGTAGCAAGCACCACCGCGCGCGCCGACAGCGTCGCGCCGTTCGTGAGCACCACCTCGTGCCACCCGCCCGGCTCGCGGGCCGGGATCAGCCGCTCGGCTTCGGCCAGAGTCATCACGTCGATGCCGTTCTCGCGCACGTGCTCCTCGAGCTGGCGTGCGAGCTTCGGACCCTCGGTGTAAGGCACCGAGATGAAGTTCTCGATCCCGAGCGTGTCGAGCACCTGCCCGCCGAAGCGCTCGGCGGCGATCCCGGTGCGAAAGCCCTTGCGCGCGGTGTAGATCCCCGCCGCCGCTCCGGCCGGCCCGCCGCCGACGATCAGCACGTCGAACGGCTCCTTCCCGGCCAGCTTCTCGGCCGCCCTGGCCGCCGCGCCGCTGTCGAGCCTGGCCAGCAGTTCCTCGACGCTGACCTTGCCGCTGACGAACATCGCCCCGTCGAGGAAGGTCGCCGGCACCGCCATCACGCCGCGCTGCTCGACTTCGGCCTGGAACGCGCCGCCCTCGATCAGCGTCGCGCTGATCCGCGGGTTGTTGAGCGCGAGCAGCGTCAGCGCCTGCACCACGTCGGGGCAGTTGTGGCACGAGAGCGAGAAGTACATCTCGAACGCGTAATCGCCGTCGAGTTCGCGGATCTGCTGCAGCACCTCGTCGGCCACCTTGGGCGGGTGCCCGCCGGCCCACAGCAGCGCGAGCACCAGGCTGGTGAACTCGTGCCCCATCGGCAGCCCGGCGAACCGCACCGAAGCCAGCGGGTCCGACACGCGGCCGATCGCGAAGCTCGGCTTGCGCGCATCGTCGCCGTCGAACCGCGCGCTGACCTTGTCGGACAGCGCAGCGATTGCACCGATCAGCTCGCGCGTCTGCGCCGATTTGGCGTCCTCGCCGAGCGACGCGACGAGCTCGATCGGCTCGCGCAGCATCGCGAGGTACTGGCGCAGCTGTTCGGTCATCGCGGCGTCGAGCATCGTGGTTCTCCATCGATCCCCCCCTGCAAGGGGAGGTGGCAGCCCGAAGGGCTGACGGAGGGGTGTCCACGCCAGCGGCTACACCCCTCCACCACCGCCTTCGGCGGCGGTCCCCCTCCCCTTGCAGGGGAGGATTGGTAAAGGTGGTGGCCCGGGGCGGGGTTTGGGGGGAGGATGCCCCGGGCCACCTTGCGACCCGCTCTTCTTATGGTGCGGGTGCAATCTCGTTATCGTCGCGCGTCAGATCTTGCCGACGAGGTCGAGCGAGGGCGCGAGCGTCTCGGCGCCCTCTTCCCACGCCGCCGGGCAGACCTGGCCCGGATTGGCGCGGACGTACTGCGCGGCCTTGATCTTGCGCACGAGCTCGTTGGCGTTGCGGCCGACGCCCTCGCAGGTGATCTCCATGATCTGGATCACGCCGTCCGGGTCGACCACGAACGTCGCGCGGTCGGCCAGGCCCGAATCCTCGCGCAGCACGCCGAAGTTGTTCGACAGCGTGTGCAGCTGGTCGCCGAGGAACGCGTACTGCAGCTTGCCGATCTTCTCCGAGGTGTCGTGCCACGCCTTGTGGCTGAAGTGGGTGTCGGTCGACACCGCGTAGACGTCGACGCCGACGCTCTGCAGCAGCTTGTAGTGCTCGCCGAGGTCCTCGAGCTCGGTCGGGCACACGAACGTGAAGTCCGCCGGGTAGAAGAAGAACACCGCCCACTTGCCGGCGAGGTCCGCCTCGGTGACGTCGAAGAAGTCCTTGCCCGCCTGGAACGCGGTCGCCTTGAACGGCTTGATGGTGCTGCCGATGATACCCATGAACTCTGCCTGCTTTCCGTCTGGTTGCTCGTACGAGCGGTGAACTCGAGGCGGCAGATAGGCATTGCGGCCGCGCAAGAAAGCGAGATGATACGATTGCGGCAATCGAAATAATCGATCAACCCAGAGACACTTTCAAAAACTGCAACAGCTGTTGCGTTTTTCGCACCGATCGTCGAGCATCGGGCTCTGAGCGAGAGACGAAAGGCCGGCAGGTCCGGCATCCGGGGGCCTGCCATGACCGTACCTGCCACCGCTGCCGCGCCGTCGGCGGCCCGCCAGTTCAGGCCGTCGTTCTCGTTCTGGATGATCCTGGCGATGTGCTTCTTCGTCTTCGGCGGGTTCGGGATGCACTCCTTCGTGCCCGCGCTCCAGGGCGACTTTCCGCCGGCGCCACCGGTCGTGCACCTGCACGGCGTGGTGTTCATCGGCTGGATGCTGCTGCTGCTGGTCCAGTCGTCGCTGGTGAGCGCGGGCAACGTCAGGCTGCACCGCGCGCTCGGCACCTGGGGCATCGCGCAGGGCACCGCGACCATCCTCATCGGCCTGATGATGCAGCTTGTCGCTTCGGGCCGCGGCCATGCCGCCGGGAGGCCGGCCGGGACCGACGGGCTCTACCTCGGGCTGCTTGCCTTCCTCGGCTTTGCCCTGCTGTTCGCGCTGGCGATCGGCAACCGGACGCGCCCGGACATTCACCGCCCGCTGATCCTGTTCGCCATGCTGCCGGTCATCCCGCCCGGCGTGAACCGCTTCTGGGCCAATGCGCTCGGGCTCGACGATCCGATCCCGACGTTCTGGCTCTACCTGACGCTCTGGTCGATGGCTGCGGCGATCCTGTTCCACGAGCGGCGCGCCACCGGCCGGATCGGCGGCTATTCGCTGATCGGCGCCGGCTGGATAGTCCTCGAGGGCGCGCTGCATGAGGCGGTGGTCGGCTCTGCGGTATTCGAGCAGATCGCAGGCGGCATTCTCGGCATGGTCCACTATCGCTAGCTGCGCGGCGGCTATGTGCGATGGCGTGGACGCCCCCGCAAAGTGGCTGTGTTGATCACCACGTGAGCGAGGCCTCCGTGCCGGAGATCGGCATCATCGGGCTGGACATCGCCAAGCAGTGTTTTCAAGTGCACGGCCCCGGTGGATTTACCCGCCGGCTTAGAGCAGGAAGTCGCTGGCGGTGATCGGGCTGGCGTCGGTGACGACGACGTAGAGCTCGAAGTCGGCGACGCCGTTGCCGTCGCTGTCGCCCTGGATGAGCCACTGCGAGCCGGAGGGGTTGATCGCCCGCAACTCGCCGGCAAAGCCATGGAACGCGTTGTCGGCGATGAACTCGAACCGCTGGTCGCCAGCGATGAGGGTGTTCGCATCGATGCGCGACAGATCGATGCGATCGCCGGTGGTGAAGTCGGCGATCCCGTCGCGACTGCCCGGAGTGCTGTCGAGCACGGAGTCGTAGCGGAAGCTGTCGTTGCCCGCCCCGCCGGTCAGCAGGTCGAAGAGGAAACCGCCGCCCAACTCGTCGTTGCCCGCTCCGCCATGGATGGTGTCGTGGCCTTGCCCGCCGAGCAGACCGTCCGATCCGGCCCCGCCGGCTATTGTGAAGCTCCCGCTGCTCTCCGCCGAGCCGTGGAACACCAGCGACTCGCTCGCTCGCAGCGCGCTGCCGTCGATGGTGAGCATATGCCCCGCCGCGATGGTCGCGTCCTGGGTGGTGAACTCGTAGAAGAAGTCGCCCATCGTGGGCCCGAAGGTGGTGTCGTGCCCGGAGTGGAACACCAGGCCCTCGACGCCGCTGAAGTTCGCGCCGAGCAGGACCCCGTCGGCGCCGGTGTAGTTGCCCCGGAACGCGATCCGGTCGAAGCCGGGTCCGCCGGCGATCGTGTCGGTGGCGGCGAAGGTGCCAAGCCCGAACACGAAATAGTCGCCGCCGCTGCCGCCGGTCAGCTTGTCGATGCCACCGCCGGCGTAGACCAGGTAGTTGCCGTCGGTCTCGGCCGCGCCGTTGAAGGTCAGGTTCTCGCCCGCGCGCAGGTCGTCGCCGTCGATCAGCATCCACTGGCCCGCGGCGAGGTTGCCGTCATTGGTGGTGAGCGAGTAGCTGTAGCTCGACAAGGGGCTGCCGAAGCTGGCGTCGTCGCCGGCCAGGAGCACGATCTGCTCGACCCCCGCCAGCGCGTTGGCGGCGAACGTGAGCGCGTGGTCGCCGATGTAGTTCCCCTGCAGCAGCAGCACATCGATCCCGCTGCCGCCGTCGGCGACATCGCCGGCAGAGAAGGCGGAGCCGAAGTGGAGGACGTCATCGCCGTCCCCGCCTTTTGCCGTGTCCTTGCCGGAGCCGCTGATGATCAGGTCGTTGCCGGCGAGGCCCTCGATCGTATCGTTTCCGCGTTTGCCGACGAGCGAATCGTTACCCGCCGTTCCCCTGAGCGTTTGGTCAATGGCAGCCTCAACCAGGACATAGAGGAAATCTGCGAGGGTGGACGTCCCAGCGACACGAAGCGCGATCGAGGTCGTGTCGGTGGCGATCGTGACCCTGGTCCACGTGCTCGGGGTTCCGGTTTCGAACACTTCGAACGCAAAGCTGGTCGTGGCGATGGACCGGACATCGATCAGGTCGGTCCCGTGCTCGAAATCGCTCAGCCAGTCTTCCTGCCCGGCCGAAGAGTCCGCCGGCGAGAGATACTTGAAGACATCCGCGCCAAGGCCACCGCGCAATTGGTCGGCGCCGCCGCCGCCGAGCAGCGTGTCGCTGCCGTCCATGCCGTTGAGCACGTTGTTGCCGGAGTTGCCCTGGATGGTGTTGGCCGTTGCGTTGCCCGTTCCCGCAAGGCCGGCGGTGCCTGTCAGGACAAGCAGCTCGATCGCGTTTGGCCCGGGCTCCTCGGAGCGCAAGGATGCGCCCGCATAAGGATCGTAACCCGGCAGCTGCGGCGGGGTGTCGCGAAGGACATAGCTGACCGAGCTGTAGACCGTGTCCGCGTTCTGCTCGCCGGTCTCGTAGACGAGGTCGTCGGGGTTATCGACGTAGTAGGTATCGTTGCCCCCTCCGCCGGACATTGTGTCGGCACCGGCGCCTCCATCGATGACGTTCGCCTGAAAATTGCCTGTGATCGTATTGTTCAGCAGGTTTCCGGTTGCGTTGATCGCGGGACCGGTCAGGAAGACCCCGTATTTCAAGCTGGAAAGAAGCACGTTCTCGACATTGGCCGGTGCCACGATGCTGACGGTGCTCGAGATGGTGTCCGTTCCGTTTCCGGCAGCCTCGACAACCTGGTCGCCGGCGTCTTCGACGTAGTACGTGTCGTCACCCGACCCGCCCTGCATGGTGTCGTTGCCGTCGTAGCCGTACAACGCATCGTTGCCGCCGCCGCCGATCAGGGTGTCGACCTGCTTGTCGCCTTCGAGCGTGTCGTTGCCGTCGCCTCCATCGAGCCGGTTCGCGCCCGGTCCGCCCACGAGGCGGTCGGCGCCGCCGCCGCCAATCAGCGTGTCGTCCCCGTCCTGTCCATAGAGCCGGTCATCGTCCTCGGCGCCGGTCAGCAGGTCGTTGCCGCTTCCCCCATCCAGCGATCCCCCGCCCGAAAGGGTATCGTTTCCGTCACCGCCGAACAGCGCCCCGCCGCCGACGAGGGTGTCGTCGCCGCCCAGGCCGTATACCTCATCGCCGCCACCATTGCTGTCGAGGTAATTGGCGGCTGCGTTGCCGGTGATGATGTCACGGCCCGTCGTGCCTATCGCGTTCTCGATGAGCGAGCGCGTGTCGCCGTTGTAGAGCTGGGCGTTGTAGATGGTCAGGACGGACCAGTTGCCGTTCGTGGCTTGCAACCTGAACACGCCTTCGCCGGGCGTCAGGTTGATACGCAGTCCGCTCTGATGCGCGTTCGGGTCGGCGGGATAGCTCGACAAATCGTAGGTATCGGTCCCCCCTCCGTCCCACAGCGCCATGTAGGCCCGGTTGGCGCCCGGCGTGCCTTGTCCGACCCCATTGATCGACATCTCGCCGGTCGCCGCGTTCCAGCGATAGACGCTGTCGGTGTTGTTGGTATTGAAGTTGGCGCCGTAGAGAAACTGCAGGGCGGCGATGTCTTCGACCATGTAGGTCTGCACGAAGTCCCAGTCGTCGTCCGTGAAGCCGACTTGGTAGCTCATCACCGTGTAGCGCATGTCGTCGCGCTCGATCATCGCAGGCGTCGCTTCATGCGGGTGAATGAGCCCTAGCGTGTGCCCGATCTCGTGGAGGAAGATGCGCCAGGCAGCGTTCCCGCGGACCGGGTTGTCGGTGTCGCCATCGACGTTGCTGTACCAGCTGTCGCCTCCGAGCTCGGAAGACGAGGGAAGATAGCCATGAGCGGTGGTGTTTTCGTCTTCCGTCGTCATCCCGAACCGAAGAACCGCGCTGCCGGCCGTGCTGCCGGTGCTCTCGGTGAAGGTCAGGTTGGTGAACCCTGAGAGCGATGCGAGGATTGTCCGCACTGCCGCTTGCTGCACGGCGTTGAGCGGCTCGAAACCGAGAAACGGCTCTGCGCCGGCCGAATACCCGGTGAACTGGCCCGCCGAAGTGGGAAACCCGAAGGTCAGCGCGGTGCCCACCCAGCGGCTCTCCGCCAGGCTATCGATCTCCGCGTCACCCGACGGCGGTGCTGCTTCTACGTCCATTTATCCCATCCCGACCCGGAACGCTCGAACGCTCTCGGTTCGATCCCTGACGGTGGTTATTCCTCGAAACTGCTCGCAAAGCCATAGAAACAATATTCGATCGATGGCGTGCGCCGGCTTCGGCACCTGGCTCCGTGTGCGATCGTCCGACCGATGCGTGGCGGCGGGTGGCGAGCCGCGGCGCGGTAATCGAACACTTCACCGCGTGCATCGCATTTTCAGCAGCGCAATGTCCGCAATTGATGTCGTGGACGGCGGGATGCTCCTGCTGCTGCTCCAGTCGGCGTTGGTGTGCGCCGGCAACGTGAGGTTGCACCGCGCGCCCGGCACCTGGGGCATCGCGCAGGGCACCGCGACCATCCTCATCGGCCTGATGATGCAGCTCGTCGCCTCGGTCCGCGGCCATGCCGCCGGGCGGCCGGCCGGGACCGACGGGCTCTACCTCGGGCTGCTCGCGTTCGTCGGCTTCGCCCTGCTGTTCGCTCTGGCAATCCGCCACCGGACGAGCCCGGCCATCCACCGCCGGATGATCCTGTTCGCCATGCTGCCGGTCATCCCGCCCGGCGTAACCGCTTCTGGGCCAATGCGCTCGGGCTCGACGATCCGATTCCGACGGTCTGGCTCTACCTGACGCTATGGTCGATGGCGGCGGCGATCCTGGTCCACGAGCGGCGCGCGACGGGTCGGATCAACGGCTACTCGTGGCTTGGAGCGGGGTGGATATTCCTTGAGGGCGCGATGCACGAGGCGGTGGTCGGCTCGGGGTGGTTCGAGCTGGTTTCGCGGGCGGTGCTAGGGTTGGTGCACTATCGCTAGTACCGCGTTCCCTGCACGGATACGATTTATCGCCGATCCAGCACGGGATCGTCGCCCAGAACTTAACGACCCCGAGGCGACAGAGTAATGCCGGCTTCAGACACGACAACGATGTCGTAGGCCGCGATTAGATTGTACGCCATGGCGACAACCGGATGCTGACGCGGCTTCTGGGTCTTGGGGTCAATACAATAGCCATACTGATAGCACAGCGATTGAATGGCGTTGAGAAGGGCTCTGACTTCAAAGGTGTCGCTCTTCGGATAAACAAAGAACGCATGTGAAGCGTCGCGCACAGACATGGTCGGAGCGTTGCGGTGGTCGAGCGAGATCGATGAATGGTCAAAGTCGGTCGGAAAGGCATCCAGGGCCCGTTGCCCGACTTCCGTAAAGCTCGCGAATCTGAGGTCGTCGAGCTCCACGCACGAGAATGCGTGCAAGGCTAGGAACGCTCTCTCACCGGCTCCCATGCATAGGCTGTCGAGCCGGTCGTCATAGCTAAGACAGTGCTGAGCCAGCTTGGCCAGCATTGTCAGGAGCTTGGATAGTTCTTCCGTCATGGGGTGCCGCGCACGGACATCACCCGCACTGCGCCCGGTGCAGCAGCTTGTGGTCGGCCAGCACCAGCGCCATCATCGCCGCGACCACCGGCGTCCCGCGGATGCCGACGCACGGGTCGTGCCGCCCCTTGGTCGCGAGCTGCGTCGCCTCGCCCTCGCGCGTGATCGTGTCCTGCGGGATCAGGATCGAGCTGGTCGGCTTGAACGCCACCCGCACCACCACCGGCTGCCCGGTCGAGATGCCCCCGGCGATCCCGCCGGCATGGTTGGCGAGAAACTCGGGGCTGCCATCCGCCCCGGGCCGCATCGGATCGGCGTTCTGCTCGCCGCGCAGCGCCGCCGCGGCGAACCCGTCGCCGATCTCGACGCCCTTGACCGCGTTGATCCCCATCATCGCCGCGGCGAGGTCGGCGTCGAGCTTGCCGTAGAGCGGCGCGCCCCAGCCCGCGGGCACGCCGGTGGCGACGCATTCGACCACCGCGCCGAGCGAGGAGCCCGCCAGCCGCGCCTCGTCGACCAGCCCCTCCCACCGCTGCGCGGCCCCGGAATCGGGCGCGAAGAACGAGTTCTGGCCGATCTGCGTGGCATCGAACGCCTCGCGGTCGATCGCATCGCCGCGGATCTCGCTGACGTAAGCGGTGATCGTCACCTCGGGGATCACCAGCCGCGCCACCGCCCCGGCCGCGACCCGCGCTGCGGTCTCGCGCGCCGACGAGCGCCCGCCGCCGCGGTAGTCGCGCAAGCCGTACTTGGCGTCGTACGCGTAGTCGGCGTGCCCCGGGCGATAGGCCTTGGCGACCTCGGAATAGTCCTTCGAGCGCTGGTCGGTGTTCTCGATCATGAGGCTGATCGGGGTGCCGGTGGTCCGGCCCTCGAACGTGCCTGAGAGGATCCTGACCAGGTCGGCCTCGCGCCGCTGGGTGGTGAACTTGCTCGTCCCCGGCTTGCGCGCGTCGAGGAACGGCTGGATCGCCTCCTCACTGATCGCCAGCCCCGGCGGACATCCGTCGACCACCGCGCCGAGCGCGGGCCCATGGCTCTCGCCCCAGGTGGTGAACCGCAGCACGCGGCCGAAGGTGTTGACGCTCATGCGGCGAGCGTGTGGCGGAACTCGCACGCGCTGTCCATATTCGCAGTTTGCGCGCGAAAGGATCGCACCGCGCAGCCCGAGTTGCCGCCCGCCGTCCCGCGCCCGCATCAAACCATTTTCCTACTTTGTTCCAATCTGCCATGGTCGCCCGAATGACCCGCCCGGCGATCTCCGCAGCACGCTCCCGGCCGCCCCGGCAAGCTGACGCTTCCGGTCGCAAGCTGACGCTTTCTGCCGCAAGCCGACACTTCGGCCCGCAAACTGACATTTGCCCCCAGGACCCTGTCAACCTGTCAACTTCGTGCCGCCGCAACGCCGCGGGCCCGGGCGAATCGGCATGGTGGAAGCCGTCCGCCGGCCTCTGGCCAAACCCGGCGCAACGCGGCAGCAATCGAGCATGATCGCCAAGCTGACGGGGCGGCTCGACGAGAGCGGGGCGGACTGGGCGGTGATCGACGTCCAGGGCGTCGGCTACCTCGTGCACTGCTCGAGCAAGACCTTGTCCGCGCTCGGCCTCCCCGGTGACCCCTGCACGGTGTTCACCGACCTCCAGGTCAGCGAGAACGACATGCGCCTGCTCGGCTTCGCCCAAGCCGGCGAGCGCGACTGGTTCCGCCTGCTGACCACGGTGCAGGGCGTCGGCAGCAAGGTCGCGCTCGCGATCCTCTCCGCGCTCTCGACCGAGGAGCTGCAACGCGCCTGCGCCACCGGCGACGCCGCACAAGTCGCCCGCGCGCAAGGCGTCGGGCCGAAGCTGGCGGGCCGCATCGTCAACGAGCTCAAGGACAAGGCCGGTGCGCTGCCGGGCGCGGCTGCGGGCGTGCCGCTGGCGGCGATCTCGCAGCCGGGGAGCGCCAGCGCAGACGCCGTATCCGCGTTGCAGAACCTCGGCTTCAAGCCCGCGGTGGCGGCCAGCGCGGTGGCGCACGCGCAGGCGGAGTTAGGGGAGGGGGCGGGGCTGAACGACCTGGTTCGCGTGGCGCTCAAGAGGGCGACGGGGTGATGCGCGTAAAGGTGCTCTTGGCCGCGACGTTCATTGTCGCTGCCCCTGGGCAATCACTCGCTCTGGACGAGGCGGTCCGCGTGCTACCGGAAGCGATCGCCTCGCAAACCGAGTACGCGCGGCACATGACGAGTGGCCTCGCTCATTTCGGATCCGAGCCGCTTTGGACTGAAGGCGCGTTAGAGGGCTTTGCGCGACGATATCGCGTCACTCTCACCGCCACGTCTTTCATTCGCGGCGACGACGTACAGATACGGATTGACGAACAAAGCGACGGCAGCACCTTGCTGGTCGGCAAGGTGTATCGAAACACCGTGGGTATTGTGGAGGAAGTTGAACGTCGGCTCACGCCCGAAGAGTACGCCGATTTCAGCGCGCTGATCGACAGGAGCGGCCTGTGGTCGCGTCTGCCCGAGAGCTGGGTCAGGCCGCATGACGTGTACTGCGCTCATGGCCGCGAGGTGCTGCTCGAACGGCGTGATGCAAGCGATTATGGCCTGAGCGAAGCAGAGCATTGCACTACGCCTGCGGCAATGGACGCGGTCATTTTCAAGATGCTCGATCTGGCGCAGTTCACCTCGCGCTCGGGATGGATGCCGGGGATGTGGCAGTAATGACCGATAACCCGGCCCTCTCCCCCCAGCGCCAGCCCGAGGACCAGGACGCCGCGCTGCGCCCCAAATCGCTCGGCGAGTTCGTCGGCCAGGAAGCCGCGCGCGAGAACCTGCGGGTGTTCATCGAGGCGGCCAGGGGCCGGGGCGAGGCGATGGATCACGTGCTGTTCTTCGGCCCGCCGGGGCTCGGCAAGACCACGCTGGCGCAGATCGTCGCCAAGGAGATGGGCGTCGGCTTCCGCGCCACCTCGGGCCCGGTGATCGCGCGCGCGGGTGATCTCGCCGCGCTGCTGACCAACCTCGAGCCGCACGACGTGCTGTTCATCGACGAGATCCACCGGCTCAATCCGGTGGTCGAGGAAGTGCTCTACCCGGCGATGGAAGACCGCGCGCTCGACCTGATCATCGGCGAGGGCCCCTCGGCGCGCTCGGTGCGGATCGACCTGCCGCCGTTCACGCTGATCGGCGCGACCACCCGCCAGGGCCTGCTGACCACCCCGCTGCGCGACCGCTTCGGCATCCCCGTACGGCTCAATTTCTACACCGTGCCCGAGCTCGAGCGCGTGGTCGCGCGCGGCGCGCGGCTGCTCGGCATCGCGATCGATCCCGCGGGCGCGCACGAGATCGCCCGCCGCAGCCGCGGCACCCCGCGCGTCGCCGGCCGTCTGCTGCGGCGGGTGCGCGATTTTGCCCACGTGCTCGGGTCGGCGACGATCACCGCCGAGGTGGCCGACACCTCGCTGACCCGGCTCGAGGTCGATTCGCTCGGGCTCGACGCGATGGACCGGCGCTATCTCACGATGATCGCCGGGACCTACAAAGGCGGCCCGGTGGGGGTCGAAACGCTCGCCGCCGGCCTTGCCGAGCCGCGCGACACGATCGAGGACGTGATCGAGCCGTTCCTGATCCAGCTCGGCCTCGTCGCGCGCACCGCGCGTGGCCGCTGCCTCAACGAATCGGGTTGGAATCACCTTGGAATCGCCCCGCCGGGCGGTTCGCAGGCCATGTTGTTCGACCCGGAAGCGTAGCCAAAGCCGCCAGCAACCGTTGGCAATCGTCTGCGGTTCGGTTCCACATCGGGACAAACCCTGATCCGGGTGGCTTCGCAGTGGCAAAAAACGCCGCCGAAGCGCCGAATTCTTGGTTAACGCGATTGTGGCGAGCCGGTTCGCTGGTGTTCTTGGCAGGGACAGGAAGTCCAGGGCGTCCGTTTTCGCTCACCCGGCTTCCCCCGTTGCTGAGAGAAAAACCATGTCGGTCCGTAGTGCCCTTGCGAAATTGTCGGCCGCCGCGGCAGGCGGTGCGCTCATCGGCGGCGCGGCGCACGTTGCCGAGCCGCAGGCCGCGACCACGAGCTACAAGTCGGTCAAGTCGGTCAAGGCGGCGGCTCCCCGGCCCCGGCCGCGGGCGCAGCCCGAGACGAGGGCGATGCCCCGGCCGCGTTCGCGGCAGGCGGCGCGCGAGATTCCCGCGCCCGAGGAATTCGCCACGGTGCCGATCCCGATGGCGCCGGCCCCGATGGCCGCGGTCGGCAGCAGCGGCGGCGGCACCCCGATCGTGATCGGCGGCTCGGGTGGCTTCGGCGGCTCGGGCGGCTTCTTCGGTGGGTTCTTCGGCGGCGGCTCGGGCGGCGGCAACGTCTCGATCAGCACGACGTCCAGCGGCACCTCGGGCACGACCTCGGGCGTGCCGAACCAGCAGGACACTTCGGGCGGCTCGACCACCACCACGACCACCACGACCACTTCGGGCACCCCGCAGCAGCAGACGTCGTCGAGCGGCAGCACGAGCGGCATCAACATCGATATCGACATCGACAATTCGAGCACCGGCAGCTCGACCTCGACCTCCACGGGCGGGAGCTCGACCTCGACCAGCTCGGGCACGATCACCAGCACGACCACGTCGAGCTCGGGCACCGTGACGAGCACCTCGTCGACCTCGGGCAACGTCTCCACGAGCACCTCGACTTCGGGCAACATCACCTCGAGCACCTCGACCAGCTCCTCGACTTCGAGCTCGACCAGCTCGTCGACCTCGAGCTCGACGAGTTCGTCCACCTCGAGCTCGACGAGTTCGTCGACCTCCGGTTCGAGCTCCACCAGCAGCAGCACCTCGGGCACCCAGGTGCCCGAGCCTTCGATGGTCCTGCTGTTCGGCGCCGCGGCCGCGGCGGTGTTCTCGCGTCGTCGCAAGCAACCGATGACCCGGGCAGCCTGACAAGGCCGATCCGGTCGAAGGGGGCGAAGGGCGGTTCCGGGGGGGAGCCGCCCTTCTTCTTTGGGCGGCGCGCTATGGAGAAAAAACGGCATGAAATGCAAAGCGACGTGTCGCCCGAATATGGTTAAGTAAACGATCAAAGAAGGCCGAATCGATTCGGCCAAAGGTCGCTAGGGAAATCACGTAACTTGGTTCAATCGCTCCACAAGGAGTCGGGCCGCCACGACGCGTTCTCATCCGACTTCCATACCTTGTCGCACGATCTTCGTACGCCGCTAAACCATATCAACGGTTTCGCCGAGCTCCTGCTGCTTGGCGGCGACCTGGACAGCAGCCAGGAGAGCTACGTCGAAGCCATCTTGCGCGCGAGCAACGCGCTGCAGGATATCGTGCTGGCCTACCTCGATCGCGCACAGGACGCGTCCGCCGACGCGTGACGCGGCGCTGACCCATTCCCCGCGTTGCCAGGGCCCGGCGACGCAGCGCCGTTCGCGACGGCCGGGGTGCGAAGGGCGGTCTCGGGACTGCGGCCGCCCTTCGCTGTTACCTAGACCCAGACCCGACCAGCTTTGCCCATCGTGATCGCCTTGTGAGGCCCGCTGGGTAGGAGCGAGGCGCAGCGCGGGCCCGTC
>DATDLP010000305.1:0-7289 GCA_036519255.1 Croceibacterium sp. | reverse complement strand
GGATCTGGTGATCCCAGGTTCCCCTCCCGCTCGCGGGAGGGGTTAGGGGTGGGCTAGTCTGGCTCAACAAAGGCCCAACCCCAGCCCCTCCCGCAAGCGGGAGGGGAAGACTCTTGCCAACCCGCCCGCCATCGCATCTACTCTCCCACGGGGGCGCGGGGGGCATTCATGGCGAGAGCGACAGCCGGCGCGGAAGCGCGCAAGCCGGGCGAACGGTTTCTCGATCTCGTCGAGCGGCTCGGCAACGCGCTGCCCGATCCAGTGGCGATCTTCGTCATCATCATCGCGCTGCTCGTGGCGGTCTCCGCGCTCGGTGCCGCGCTCGGCTGGTCGGCGGTCAATCCGGTCACCGGCGAGGCGCTCGTCGCCAAGAGCCTGCTGTCAGAGGAAATGATCCGCCGCGTGCTCGGCGAGATGGCACGGACATTCACCGGCTTCGCGCCGCTCGGCCTCGTGCTCACGATCATGCTCGGCGCCGGCGTGGCCGAGAAGTCGGGCCTTCTCGCCGCGCTGATCCGCAAGGCCGTGCGCAGCCTGCCCGACAGGCTGCTGACCCCTGCGGTGCTGCTGTTCGGCATGCTGTCGATCCACGCGATGGATTCCGGCTACCTCGTCTACGTCCCGCTCGCCGGCGTGGTGTTCGCCAACGCCGGGCGCAATCCGGTGCTCGGCGTGGTGCTCGCATTCGTCGGCTGCGGCACCGGGCTCGCCGGCAACCTGCTGCCCGGGCAGTACGACGTGCTGATCCTCGGCATCACCCAGACCGGTGCGGCGGTGATCGATCCCGCATGGCGCATGAATCCGCTCGGCAACTGGTGGTTCATGCTCGCGATCGCGGTCGCCTTCGTCGGCCTCGGCTGGCTGGTCGCGACGCGCGTGGTCGGCCCGCGGCTCGATGCGTGGGACGGTGCGCAGGGGCTCGAGGGCGGCGTATCCGGCGAGATGCTCGAGGCAGAGGGGAAGGGCTTGCGCGCCGCGGGCCTCGCTGCTCTGGCGGTGGTCGCCGCAGCCGCGGCACTGGCGCTCGTCCCGGGCTACTCGCCGCTCTATGCCCCCGATGCCGCCACGACGGCGGAACGGATCCTGCCGTTCTATCAGGCCATCCCCGCTTTGCTGCTCGCGCTGCTGCTCGCCTGCGGCTGGGCCTACGGCAAGGCGGCGGGCACGATCCGCAGCCACCGCGACGTGGTGACGATGATGGGCAAGGGGCTCGAGGGCATGGCGCCCTACCTCGTGCTGGTGTTCTTCGCCGCGCATTTCGTGGCGATGTTCGGCTGGTCGAACCTCGCGCCGATCACCGCGATCAACGGGGCCACGATCCTGCGCGCGCTCGACGCGCCGCCGGCCTTGCTGCTGCCGCTGCTGACGACGGCGTCGGCCTGGCTCGACTTTCTGATCGCCTCGGGCTCGGCCAAGTGGACCGCGGTGGCGCCGGTCGCGGTGCCGATGCTGATGCTGCTCGGCGTCTCGCCCGAGATGGCCACCGCGGCCTACCGCGTCGGCGATACGGTGACCAACCTGATCTCGCCGCTCAACCCGTATTTCGTGCTCGTGCTGCTCTACTGCCAGCGGTGGAACCCGAAGATGCGGCTCGGCGCGCTGCTGTCGGCGACGCTGCCGTTCGCGTTCGCATTCTATCTCGCTGGGGCGGTGATTACTGCGGGCTGGGTGGCGCTCGACCTGCCGCTGGGGCCGGGGACTTCCGTTGCGTATCATCTGCCTGCGGCGGACTGAAATCGGGGGAGGGGGCTTTCCGCTGACGCGCCTTGAGCGGCGACGCTCCGCATTTTATTGCTCTTTCGACAAGCCCCGCTCTGCTTCGGCTTCCAGCTCCTCGAGCTTCTCCAGCTTGGCTTTGTTCTTCGGGCTGAGCAGGAATTGCCACACCCCCCAGGCGTTGATCACCAGCAGGATGCCGTTCATCGCCGCGATCGGCAGTGCGTCACCGGTCAGGCCCGAGACGATCCAGGTCACCGACACCGCGCAGAACAGCACAAAGCCCCATCCGGTCACCTTGCGCCCCAGGTCGGCCGCGATGAGCCCGGCGGCGAGCATCGTACCGAGCGCGGCGATCCATTCGAGCGGGCCGTTCATGCCCGCCTGAGCGCACTGGCCGGTGTCAGGTTCCCGCGTCGCTTCGCTCAGCGGCAGATCGACGCGGCAGGGGGCACTCTGTCCCGCCGAAGTGACAAGCGCGATCGGGACCGTCGCGTCACCTCGAAGATGCTCTGCGAGATCGCGAGACGAGGCCCTGCGCTGATGCAATTGACTGGCGTGTGAGGCCGGTCGGTTTTGCGTGCTGTTCGCGTGCGTGGGTCGGTGCGGCCCTGTGCACCGCACTGCACGGTCGGCGTGAGGTTTCAGGCCCCGGCTGCGGTCAGCCGCTCGAGCTGGTCCGGTGTTAGCTCAAGCCTCAAAGCCTCGAACTGCACGTCGAGCTGCTCGGGCCGCGTCGCGCTGGCGATCGGGGCGGCGATGCCGGGCTGAGCGAGCAGCCAAGCCAGCGCAACCGCGCCCGGACTGGCGCCGGTCTCGGCCGCGACTGCGTCGAGCGCGGGCAGCACCGTCAAGCCTTTGTCGAAGAACCGCTCTATGCTCGAGCCCCGGTTGTGCCGCGCGAGGTCCTCGCGTGTGCGGTATTTGCCCGTCAGGAAGCCGGCGGCGAGGCCGAACCACGGCAGCATGGCGATGCCGCGATCGAGGCACAGCTGCTGCAGCTCGGCGGGATACTCGCCGCGTTCGACGAGATTGTACTCGTTCTGCAGCACGGTGAACGATGCGAGCCCTTTCGCCCGGGCGATGTCGGAAATTCGGCCAAGTCGCTCGGCGGAGAAGTTCGAGGCGCCCAACTCGCGCACCAGGCCCTGCCGGACCAGCGCATCGAAGCCTTCGGCCACCTCCTCCTGCGAAGTTACGGCCTCGTCGCGGTGCGCGTAGTATAGATCGACGTAGTCGCCTTGCAGCCGTTCGAGCGACTTGTGCAGCTCCTCGGCGATCACCTTCGCGCCGAGGTCGCCGCCCTTGCCGAACATGCCGGTTTTGGTGGCGATGCGCATCTCGGCGCGGTTGCCGCGCGCCTGCATCCACCTGCCGATGACCGCCTCGCTCTCGCCGCCGACGTGGCCCGGCGCCCAGACCGAATAACCCTGCGCCGTGTCGACCATCCGCCCGCCGGCTTCGTAGAACCGGTCGAGCACCGCAAAGCTGGCGTTCTCATCGGCGGTCCAGCCGAACACGTTGCCGCCAAGCACCAGCGGGATCCCGGCGATCGAAGGATGATTACGTTCACCCTGAGCCCTGAGCTCGTCGAAGGGGCGAAGGGTCATGCGAACTTCTCCCGGATTGCGAGCAGCGCCATTGCGGCTTCGGCCGCCCCGGCGCCCTTGTTGAGCTGTGCCGGATCGGCGCGGACGATCGCCTGCGCCTCGTTCTCGACGGTCAGCACGCCGTTGCCAACGGCGATGCCGTCCATCGTCAGCGCCATGATCCCGCGCGCGCTTTCGCCGGCGACGATCTCGAAGTGGTAGGTCTCGCCGCGAATGACCACGCCGAGCGCGACGAAGCCGTCGTAGCGCCCGCTCTCGGCGGCGATCGCGATCGCGCCGGGCAGCTCGAGCGCGCCGGGCACGGTCAGCTTGTCGACGATGTGCCCGGCCGCGGCGAGCGCATCGCTCGCCCCTGCGATCAGCATGTCGTTCAGGTGCTCGTAGAAGCGGGCTTCGACGATCAGGAAGCGGGCCATCGCTACTCCGGAATCAGGTTGGTCTGGGCCAGCGAACCGCACTGGTAGCGCGGATCGCGGGTGACCTCCTTAGCCGCCCACACCGGCGGCACAAGCGCTGCAAGCGCCGCCTCGTCGGCGGCTTCGATCTCGACCACTTCGAGCCCGGCGAGCGCGCCCTCGAACAGATCGAGGCTCCACCACAGCGCGTCGAGCAGGAGGTGATGGCGCACCTTGCGCAGCGGATGCGCGGGCAGGGCGGCCAGCAGTTCGTATTCGCCTTCGGTCAGATAGGACGTGACGATCGGCCGCGCCGCAGGATCGGCACACTCGTACTTCTTGGTGAGCTTCCATTTGACCTCGCCCAGGTCCGGGCGGCTCATCCGGCGCAGGCGCATCCGCGTGCCGTCGATGTAGCGATCCTCGATCAGCGTGGTCCAGGCGCCCTCGAGCGGAGGCCGCGCGGCCTGGCCGACGAGCCAGCGACGCTCGAGCTCGAGGCGGGCGTACTTCGGCTCGCCGGTCTCGCTGTCGAGCCCGCGAATCTGCGGGATCATGCGGGGCCGATCGGTCGCTCGCCGACGATCGACAGGTCGTAACCCTCGAGCCCGACCAGCGAATGTCGGGTGTTGGTCAGGAGAACCATGTCGTGAACCCCGAGCTCCGCGAGGATTTGCGCGCCGACGCCGTAGTCGCGCTGCTCGGCCGGCATGTCCTCATCGCTCGGCGGTCGTTCCCCGGCGAGACGGCGTATCGCGCTCGACGCGTGGTCGGGGGCAGGGCGGTTGATCAGGACGACCACGCCCGCACCGTGCTCGCCGATGATCCGCATCGCCCCTTCGAGCAGCCCCTGACGCTCGGTGTCGTGGGCGAAGACGTCGTCGAACACCGAGAGCGCGTGCATCCGGACGAGCGTGGGCTTCGAAGGATCGATGTGACCCTTCACCAGCGCCATCGTCTCGCCTTTGGTGGCCTTGTTGTAGAACCCGATCGCGCGCCAGTCGCCGCCCCACAGGCTGGTGAAGCGGCCTTCCGAGCGCTTCTCCACCAAGTGGTCGTGACGGCGACGATAGGCGATCAGGTCGCGGATCGTGCCGACCTTCAACCCGTGCAGCCGGGCGAAACGCAGCAGGTCGTCGAGCCGGGCCATCGTGCCGTCGTCTGCCATGATTTCGCAGACCACCCCCGAGGGATTGAGTCCGGCGAGCCGCGAGATGTCGACCGCCGCCTCGGTGTGGCCGGCGCGGACCAGCACGCCTCCCTCGCGCGCGACCAGCGGGAAGACGTGGCCCGGGCTGACGATATCGTCGGCACCCTTGCTGGCGTCGATCGCCACCGAGATCGTTCGCGCGCGGTCGGCGGCGCTGATCCCGGTGGTGACGCCCTCGCGCGCCTCGATCGAGGTGGTGAAGGCGGTTCCCATCCGAGTGCCATTGACGCGGCTCATTGGCAGCAAGCCGAGCGCGTCGACTCGCTGCGGGGCGAGGCAGAGGCAGATCAGCCCGCGGCCGTGGGTGGCCATGAAGTTGATTGCGTCAGGCGTCGCCATCTGCGCCGGGATCACCAGGTCGCCCTCGTTCTCGCGATCCTCGTCGTCGACCAGCACGAACATCCGGCCGTTGCGCGCCTCGTCGATGATCTGCTCGATTGGCACGAGCACCGGCGTGTCGTCGTTGCTGGTGAGGAAGCGGTCGAGCTTGCCAAGCGTATCCGCGGTGGGATTCCAGCTGGCTTCGGTGCAGTCGCGCAGGGTGTTGGCGTGGAGCCCGGCCGCGCGGGCAAGCCCGGCGCGAGTCATGCGGCCTTCGGCAACCAGGTCGCGGACCCGCTGGATGATCGGTGTGGTCATGCCAACATGCTATCACATCATAATGTGATGGCAAGAAGATGTATCACATCAGAGTCCATGAATCGGCGCCTGACGCCATCGAGTGGCTTGCGCTGCACAGGGTCGCACCGCATGGAACGTGTCGTGACACCACCCTCCCAGAATCACCAGGAACTGATCGACGCCTTTCGGCTGGCGATGCGACACGTCGCGGCCACCGTGTACGCCGTGACCACTGGGCATGGCGGCAACCGCTTCGGAATCCTTGCCACCGCGGTCAGCTCGCTCAGTCTCGATCCGCCCTCGCTACTGGTCTGCGTCAACCGCTCGGCCTCGCTGCACGGGCCGCTGGCAAGCGCGGAGACGTTCTGCGTGAACGTGCTCGGCCTCGGCAATCGCGATGTCGCCGAGCATTTCATGAACAGCGGAGCCGATCGCTTCGCTGTCGGCGAGTGGGTCGAGGAGTACGGCGTGCCGGTGCTGGCGAGCGCGCAGTCAAGCTTCGTCTGCCGCCGCGCGCATTGCCATGAGTTCGGCACGCATTCGATCTTCATCGGCGAGCTGATCGCGGCCAGGCACCGCGCCGACGCCGCCCCGCTGACCTACTACGACCGCCACTACATCGACATCAGCGAAGCGCCCGAGCGCTGATCACTCGAACGGCGTGTCGCGCCGCGCGAGCAGATGTCCTGGCCAGGTCGGCCCGGAACCCGCACCGATGTATTCGGCAATCTCACGCTCGATCAATTGCGCGCGCGCCTCGGCCGAGGGATAGGTGCTGCTGCGCAGCAGGCCGCCGCCGGCACGACCCCCGAGGCTCGAGCGCCAGAAGCGCGGCGCGATTGCCGGATCGTAGCCGGCGTTGGCCAGCAGGTGCGCGGCGATCCGGTCGGCCTCCACCTCGACCTGCCGGTTGAGGCGCTGGTTGCGGCCGAATTCGCCGAAGAAGCCCTTCTCGACACCGGCGCTCGACAGCCGGCGGCGATGCTCGAGCACCAGATGACCCATCTCGTGGGCGAAGACCACTGCGAGCTCTTCGTCGGTCGCGGCGGCCGCCAGCTCGTAGTTGACCTGGATCACGCGGCCATCGGAGCGCGCGTTGAGGCCGGTGATCGAACGGATCTCGACCAGCGCGCGGCAGCCGGTCGGGAGATCGAGCGAGACGGTGCGTTCGCTACCGGCGTGGTTCACGGCCAATTGCAGCGGCTGGTCCGCCGGCTGATCCGCCAAGATCGCGAACGCGCTGTCGCGCAGCGGCGCTTCACCCTCGCGGACCAGCTCGCTCGTGCGGCGGCCGCCGATCGCGGCGATGCCGTCGCCCGTCGCCAAGGCTGCCGCGGCAGCCGAGTCGGGCACCAGCGCGCCGATCGCGATGCGCCCGTTCACGAAAGCGTTGCCGGCGATCGACGAACGGTATTGGTCCTCGCTGTGAAGAATCATGCCGGTAAGCGGCATGTGCTGGCGACACAGCTCGCGGTTGGCCCCCAGCAGCCGTTCGGCGACCGTTCCCAGGCGCACATCCTGCGCGAGCAGAGCGGCCACGGCGTCGCTCGATTGCGCGAGGACCTGTTGCCCAAATGCCATACCGGCGAGAGCGAATGCGGCGAGGATGGAACCTTTCATGGATGCCCGAATTAAAGCGCTGGCGGGTTTAAGAAAACCTCAAACTTTGCAGGTCACTAACGCGCCGCCCGGGCGCCGATTCGAGGGTTGGCAGCGGGCAGTTCGGATAGTATGGCC
>DATDLP010000304.1:0-7151 GCA_036519255.1 Croceibacterium sp. | reverse complement strand
GCACACCCACGGCGCGCTGCGCCGCGAGATGCTCTCCGAGGTCGTCCACCTTGAGCTCGGTTTCGGCGAGCCAGCCATAGCGCGGCATGATCGAACTCGGCACCACGTCGCGCGGGTTGTTGAGGTGCGCGACGTGCCACTGGTCGGAATACTTGCCGCCGACGCGGGCGAGGTCGGGCCCGGTGCGTTTGGAACCCCACAGCATCGGGTGGTCGTACTGCGACTCCACCGCCAGCGAATAAGGCCCGTAGCGGTCGACCTCGTCCTTGAGTGTGCGGATCATCTGCGAATGGCAGCCGTAGCAGCCTTCGCGCAGGTAGATGTTGCGCCCGGCGAGTTCGAGCGGGGTGTAGACCCGCATGTCGGGATCGTGCTCGACCGTGTCGTCGATCGTGAACAGCGGTGCGATCTCGATCGCGCCGCCGATACTGGCGACGACGATGATCGCCAGGGCGAGGCCAACCGACTTGCGTTCGAGCTTGTAGTGCGTGCCGAACATCGCGCGCTACTCCGCCGGCTCGAGGACCGGACCGACGGGCGGTTGCTCGTCGACCGCGACGTCGCGCGGGCTGCGCACCGTCATCAGGATGTTGTAGAAGCCGACCGCGGCACCGAGCAGGAACAGCAGCCCGCCGAAGGCCCGCACCACGTAGTACGGATGCATCGCTTCCATCACGTCGAGGAAGGAATACGCCAGCGTCCCGCTGTCGTTGTAGGTCCGCCACATCAGCCCCTGGAGGATGCCGCCGTTCCACATCGCGAGGACGTAAGTGAGCGTCCCGGCGAGGGCGAGCCAGAAGTGCACTTCGACCAGCTTGGCCGAGTACATTCCCTCGCGCTTCCACATCCACGGAACCAGCGCATAGAATGACCCGAAGGTAATCATCGCCACCCAGCCGAGCGCGCCTGCGTGGACGTGGCCGATCGTCCATTCGGTGTAGTGCGACAGGCCGTTGACCGCGCGGATCGCCATGAACGAGCCTTCGAACGTGGTGAGCCCGTAGAAGATCGCGGCCATCGTCATGAACCGTAGCGTCGCGTCGCTGCGGACCTTGTCCCACGCGCCGTTGAGCGTGAGCAGCGCGTTCGCCGCGGCGATCCACGAGGGGACGATCAGCATGACCGAGAAGGTCATCCCCAGCGTCTGCACCCACTGCGGCAGCGCGGTGTAATGCAGGTGGTGCGAACCGGCCCACATGTAGAAGAAGGTGATGCCCCAGAAGCCGACGATCGACATGCGGTACGAATAGATCGGCCGCCCCGCGCGCTTGGGCAGGTAGTAGTACATCATCCCGAGGAAGCCGGCGGTGAGGAAGAACGCGACCGCGTTGTGGCCGTACCACCACTGCACCATCGCATCCTGCACGCCCGACCACACGCTGTAGCTCTTGAACGCGCCGAGCCCGACCGGCACCGCGAGGTTGTTCACCACGTGGAGCATGGCGACGACGATGATGAACGCGAGGAAGTACCAGTTGGCGACGTAGATGTGCGGTTCCTTGCGCCGCGCGAGCGTGCGCAGGTAGAGCGCGAGGTAGGCCAGCCAGACCACCACCAGCCACAAGTCGGCGTACCATTCGGGCTCGGCGTATTCCTTCGCCTGGGTGACGCCCATGAGGTAGCCGGTGGCGGCCACGACGCAGAACAGGTTGTAGCCGATCAGCACGAACCACGGGCTGAACTGGTCGGCCAGCCGCGCCCGGCTGGTGCGCTGGACGACGTGGAAGCTGGTCGCGAGCAGGCCGTTGCCGCCGAAGCCGAAGATCACTCCGCTGGTATGCAGCGGGCGCAGCCGGCCGTAGCTCGACCATGCGGCGTCGAACGTCAGGTCGGGCCAGGCGAGCAGCGCGGCGACCCACACGCCCGCGGCGAGCCCGGCCATCGCCCAGATCATCGCGAGAATGATGCCGACCTTGGTCGGGTCGTCGTAGTAGCTCTCGAGCCGCTCGGGACCGGGTTCGGGATCGAACAGGTGGCGTAGCACCACGCACAGCATGACGCCGCAGAACACCGCCACGATGGTGCCTTGCGCGCCGAACAGGCCGTGCGGATCGGACGCGGCCATCGCAAGGCCGAGCGCGGCGAGCACGCCGAGTATCCAGCAGCCGCGCTGGCGTTCGCGGACCGTGAGCTGGGAAACCATGGGCAACCTTACCCCCCTGCCAGACCCCGGAGGTCTGCCACCGTAGAATCCCCCGCCCACGCTGCCTCTAGGGTCCTGACCTTAGATCGCGCCGGGGCGGAGTCCTTATGGGTTTTCCGTCATTGATCATGCTCGGCGCGCGATGCGCCGACATCAGACAAAAAGCCCGTAGACGGGATGAGCCGGACGCACGGTCCGCGCTTTGACGAAACGCAAAACCCGTCGTTTTTCAAAAGCTTCTCAGTCGCGCCGGGTCCCGTTGATCGGAGGCCGCGCGCGGCTTCGAAAGCAGCCCGACGGTTTTCCCAACCGTGCCAGCATTCGCACGATCCTGTGCCGTGCCGCGTGAGTAATGCGGGCGCCGATCAGACAAACGTCCGGCCTGAACCAAAATGCCCCAACCAATGGCCCGGATTACCGGATTGCCGCTTTCTTCAGCGCTGGTACTCTCCGTTCCGATCGTGGGGAGAATCGCCGTGCCTGCCGAAGACTATTCCCGTCCGGCCGTGCGGCGCCTGCGCGTCTATGCCTTCGACCCCCAGGCCTCGACCAAGATCGACACGGCCGCGATCAACGTGGCCACGATCGAGCTGCCTTGGGAGACCGAGCGCGAGGAGAAGCTCAAGCCGGGCCCGGTCAACGACTATCTCGAGGTTATCGACGTCGATCCGGTGAGCGGGCAGTTCTACGATCCGGTCGATCTCAACCACCCCTACCTGCTGGCGCAGGACGGGCTCGCGCCGTCCGAAGGCGACCCGCGGTTCCACCAGCAGATGGTGTTCGCGGTAGCGATGAAGACGATCCGTGCGTTCGAGCGCGCGCTGGGCCGGCGGATGTTCTGGGCGCCGCGCAAGACCGGCGAGGTCTACCAGCCGGTCAAGCGGCTGCGGGTCTACCCCCACGCGTTGCGCGAGCCCAACGCCTACTACAGCAAGCAAAAGGTCGCGCTGCTGTTCGGCTATTTCCGCTCAACCGCGGCCGATGCCGGGGCGAGCTGGGTGTTCACCGCGCTGTCGCACGACGTGGTGGTGCACGAGACCACGCACGCGATCCTCGACGGGCTGCACCGGCGCTATGCCGAGCCGACCAGCATCGACAGCCTCGCGTTCCACGAGGCGTTTGCCGACATCGTCGCGCTGCTGTCGCACTTCACGCTGACCGAAGCGGTCGAGGCCGAGATCGCCGCCAACGGCGGACGCTTCGACCAGCGCACGCTGATGACCGGGCTCGCGCGCCAGTTCGGCCGTGCGACCGGGCGCAGCGGCGCGCTGCGCGAGGCGATCGACGACAAGATCGGTGGCGAGCCCGATCCGAAGCAACTCGCGAGCCTGAGCGAGCCGCACGCGCGCGGGGCGGTGCTCGTGGCAGCTGTGTTCGAGGCGTTCCTGACGATCTACCAGCGCCGCTCGGCCGATCTGATGCGGCTTGCCGGCCACGAGTCCGGCGGCGCCGTGGCGACGCTCCATCCGGACCTCGTCGGCCGGCTGTCGCGCGAGGCGACCAAATCGGCCGATCACGTGCTGCGCATGTGCCTGCGCGCGCTCGACTACCTGCCGCCGGTCGACGTGCGTTTCGGCGAGTTCCTGCGCGCGATCGTCACCGCCGATACCGACCTCGTGCCGTTCGATCCCTTCGGCTATCGCATCGCGCTGATCGAGGCGTTCCGCCGCCGCGGGATCGTGCCCGACGGCTGCCTCTCGCTCGCCGCCGACAGCCTGCTGTGGGAAGGCGACAGCAGCGAGCCGCCGCTGACGATCGCCGACCTGCCCGCGCTAAACCTCGACTATATCCCGTCGCGCAAGGAGGCCGCGGCCGCGGCCGAGAACAACCGCCGGATCGTGCAGAAATGGCTGATGCGGCGGCGCGGGCGGGCGAAGGAGGCCGCGTGGCAGGCGGCGTGCGGGGTGCTGTTCGGTGCCGGCCTCGACGGCCAGCCGGATCGCCACACCGTGCTCGACTGGTCGCCGGAGAAGGGCGCGGAGGGGCCGCGCCGCTTCCCCAAGGTCGAGGTCCATTCGGTGCGTACCACGCGCCGCGCCGGCCCCGACGGGCAGGACGTGCGCCAGCTGGTGATCGAGGTGACCCAGCGCCGCCGCGGGTTCTTCGACACCAAGCAGCAGGCCGACGAGGAGCAGTACCGTGAGTCACCCTGCGCGCCGGACTTCACCTTCCGCGGCGGGGCAACGCTGATCTTCGATATGTTCACAGGACACCTGCGCTACACCGTCAGCAAGCGCATCACCGATGACCGGCGGCTCGCCGTGCAGCGCGACTTCCTGCTCGCGCGCGCCGCCAGCACGCTCGGCATGGCCTATTCGGGCGCCGGCGCAGCGGCCAAGGAACCGTTCGCGATGATCCATCGGGGAGGGGTCTGACATGACGGATGAACCCGATCGCGTCGTCGTGCGGATGTACCGCGGGGTGCTGGGCGACTGCTTCCTGCTCACCGTGTGGCAGGGCGGCAAGCCGCGCGTGGCGATGATCGACTGCGGCGTGCTGCAGAACGTCCGGCCGGGCCCCGAGATGGTCGAGCGGCTGCCCCGCGCGGTGATCGATGCGGTGGGCGAGGATCGCCTGGCCAAGGTCGAAGGCACCTGGGACGCGGTGCGCGCGATCGGCAAGGACATCGTCGCCTACCTTGCCGGGATCGAGGCCAAGCTCGACCTGGTGGTGATCACCCACGATCACTACGACCACGTGGCCGGGTTCACCCTGCCCGACGTCGAGAACGTGTTCCTGCAGCCCGAGTTCGAGATCGGCCAGCTGTGGCTGAGCTGGGTGGAGAATCCGCTCGATACCCAGGCCCGCGCGCTCGCGGCGCGGTTCTCCAAGCGCAAGGAGGCGGTGGCGCTCGCCGCCGAGGTCGGCCGCCAGGCGATGGGCGCGCTGTCGGACTCGCTTGACCAGGTCCAGGCGCTCGCGGCGTTCATCGGCCCGGTCGAGCACCCGGGGCTCCCCGCGGTGCCGGCGAGCACCAAGACCACGACCCAGTCGATTCAGGCCATGCGCGAGAAGGTCGGCGCGAACACCCGCTTCCTCGAGCCCGGGCAGGTGATCGCGCCCGAGGACGGGATCGGCCTCAAGACTTATGTGCTCGCCCCGCCGCGCTCGGACAAGCGGCTGTTCAAGGATCTGCCGACCGGCGAGGGCGAGGACTACGAGGTCTACCTGACCGCCGACGACGAGGCCGCGGCGATCGCCGGCGTGGCGTTCGCGCAGCTCCACGGGCTGGCCGCGGCCGGGCAGGTCGAGCTCGAGGAAGACCAGCGCAAGGCGCTCGAGGACAAGTACAACCTCGACCCGCTGCCGTTCGCGCGGCCGCACCGCAGGCCCTATCCGCCCGAGGCCCACGGCAAGCGCGAGCGCAGCACCGAGTGGCGCGCGCTGCGCGCGGCTTACGAGGGCAAGGCCAATGCCTGGCGCTCGATCTCGGGCGACTGGACCGAGGCGGCCGACACGCTGGCGCTCAAGCTCGATTCGGATACCAACAACGCGAGCCTCGTGCTCGCGTTCGAGCTGCCCGACGGGGGAATCCTGCTGTTCCCCGGCGACGCGCAGATCGGCAACTGGGAAAGCTGGGGCGATCAACTCTACCCGGCGACCCCGGTCGGCGGCGAGCGGCAGCAGACGATCGAGCAGATCCTGGGCCGGGTGGTGTTCTACAAGGTCGGCCACCACGCGAGCCACAACGCCACCGCGCGCGGGCGCGGGCTCGAGCTGATGACCGACGAGCGGCTATGCGCGGCGATCCCGGTGGTCGAGGCGGTGGCGCGAATCCAGGGCCCGGGCAAGAAGACCGCGGGCAAAGGCTGGAAGATGCCGTTCGAGCATCTCTACGCGCGGCTCGAGGAGAAGACCGAAGGCCGCGTGGTGCGCGGCGACGGCGATCCCGCGAGCGAGGCCGCGGCCTTCGCAAAGCGGGACACCGGCGTCACCATCAGCCACGAGAATTCGGCCGCCGGCGGGCGCTGGGTCGAGCTGACCTTCCCGTTGGCGAAGGGCTAGCCCGGGCCCGGGCAGGAGGAACAGCGATGGCGCGCAATCTGGTCCTGTGCTGCGACGGCACCTCGAACCGGTTCTCCACCGAGCGCACCAACGTGCTCCGGCTGTGCTACGCGCTGGTCAAGGATCAGGACAGCCAGCTGGTCTACTACCATCCCGGGCTCGGCACGCGCGCGCCGGTCGGCACCACCAGCGCGATCGGTGGCGCCCTCGCCAAGATCGGCGGTCTGGTGTTCGGTGCCGGGCTGCAGGACGACGTGGCCGACGCCTACGTCTACCTGATGGACCACTACCGTCCGGGCGACCGGGTCTTCCTGTTCGGCTTCAGCCGCGGCGCCTACACCGCGCGCGCGATCGCCGGGATGCTCAAGCTCTACGGCCTGTCGATGCCGGGCAACGACCCGCTCGTGCCCTATGCGGTGCAGATGATGTGGGCGATCACCCGGGCGCGCGACGAGGCCCAGGTGCGGCAGTACTTCTCGCTGGCAGAGGAATACACCAAGACGCTCTCGGCCGCCCCGTGCAAACCGCACTTCCTCGGTGCGTGGGACACGGTGAACTCGGTCGGCTGGATCGGCAGCCCGCTGGCGCTGCCCTACACGCGCGACAACCCCGACATCGCGATCGTCCGCCACGCGATGGCGATCGACGAGCGCCGCGCGTTCTTCCGCGCGAACTGGTTCGGCGAGGTGCCGGGCGTCGACCTCGAGCAGGTCTGGTTCCCCGGCTCGCACGGCGACGTCGGCGGCGGCTATCCGGAGTCCGAAAGCGGGCTTTCCAAGCACGCGCTCGAATGGATGGCCGGCGAAGCGGCCGAGGCCGGCCTGCTGCTCGATCCCGAGCGGCTCGACGAAGTGCTGGGGCGGCGCGGGGGCGGCTTCGTCCCGCCGGGCCCCGGCCCGCTGCACAATTCCACCACCGGCTTCTGGCATGTCGCCGAGTTCGTTCCCAAGGCGCGCTACAACCGCGACACGGGCCGAACCGAGCAGCGGATGAACCGCTACCG
>DATDLP010000303.1:0-2169 GCA_036519255.1 Croceibacterium sp. | reverse complement strand
CGCGGCGCGCGCGAGAAGCGCCGCCGCATCGAACGCGCCGAGCACGAGCTGCGTGCGCGGCTCGGGCGCCCTGCCAGCCAGGCGGAAGTCGCCGCGGCGCTGGGGCAGTCGCCGGCAGATCTGGACAAGATGCGAGCGGAGACGGCGGCCGTCCATCTGGACTCGATCGACGAGTGCTATTCCGACAGCTCGTCGCAATTCGCGGTTCGCGAGCCCAACGCCGAAGCGATCCTGCTGCAGGGCGAGGAACGCGCCAGGCTGGTCGAAGAGATCGGCGAGCTTCCCGAGCGATTGCAGCTGGTCATCCAGCTCTATTTCGTCGAGGAACTCAACCTGGCCGAGATCGCCGAGGTTCTCGGCGTGAGCGTCCCGCGGGTGCACCAGCTGAAGGCTGCCGCGCTGGAAAAGCTGCGTCTCTCGCTGGCGGACTGAGCCGCAGCGCCGCGGTCAGGCGACCAGCACCTGGTTCCGGCCGCCCTGCTTGGCGCGGTAGAGCGCGTCGTCGGCCACCTTGAGCGCTTCGCGCGGATTGGCGTGGGCGGCGACGTTGGCAATGCCGGCCGAGAACGTGATCTGCCCGAACGGCTCGTTGGTATCGCGATTGAGCAGCCGCCGCGCGGCGAGATCCTCTCGCGCCCGGTCGAGCCGCGCTTTCGCCTCCGATGGCGTGAGCCCGCGGAACAACAGCACGAACTCCTCGCCGCCGTGGCGCGACACGTGGCAGTTGTCGTTCGAGCTTCGCGCGAGCACCTGCGCGATCGCCTTGAGGACGCGATCGCCTGCTTCATGGCCGTGGGTGTCGTTGATGCGTTTGAAGTGATCGATGTCGCAGAAGGCCAGGCTCAGCGGCTCGTGCGCGGCCGCGGCCTCCGTGTGCTGCCGTTCGAGCTCCGCCTCGAATGCGCGGCGGTTGGGAAGCCCGGTCAGGTGGTCGCGCTCGGCATCGCGCCTCGCCTTTCCGAGCAGGCGGCGCAGCGACTTGGCTTCCTGCTCGCGCGCCTGCAGCTCGGTTTCGGTCTGGCGCGTGCGCGCCGCCATCGCCTGGGCGAGCGAAGCGAGGCGCGAGACCATCTCCTTCGCCTGGCCGACTTCTTCGAGCTCGAGCAGATGGCGGCCGAGGTCGGTCTGGTACTCGCTCGTCGCGTTGCGCGCCGCGCTGGTGCTGCGGGTGAATTGCTGCACGCCCTTGTCGAGCGCTTCGAACATGCCTTGCAGGTCGTCCTGCGCCGAACCCGCGCCGGATTCCGCGTTGACCTCGTCCAGCCACTGCTGCGTGATCTTCTCGCCGCTCGCGGCCCGGGCGGCAATCCGGCGAGAGAGGCCCGGCGACGCGCCCGAAAACGCCTGCCAGGCAAGCGTGAGGTTGGCGGGATCTATCGCCAGTTCGTTGTCGAGCAGCAAGGCGCAGATCGATGCGAGCAAGTCGCGCCGGCTCTCACTGGCGTAGCGCTCCAGGCCGGCGTTTTCGTTGCTGCCGGGCCGCGGTGCGAGAAGGTCCGGAGGCCACGTGCCGATGCCGAGCCAGCGAAACAGCGGGCGTACGTGCGTCAGCGAGAGTGAGCGCTCCGGCATACCTCTCGTACGGCCGCGATCTGCAGAAATTAAGACGGCGGGCGTCGCTCGCGAAATGCAAGGCTGCAGACCCCTTCAGGGCAGCACGGCCTGGTAGGCTGGATCGAGCTCGATCGCCCGCTTGGCGTCTGCTTCGGCGCGCCGGGCGTCGCCTCTGGCGCGATGGAGCAGGCTGCGGTGGTAGTAGCCGCTCGCCGCGTCCCGGTCGCGGGCGACGGCGCGGTCGAGGTCGGCGAGGGCGCGGCGCAGATCGCCTTTCGCCTGCCAGGCCAGGCCGCGGTTCAGATAGGCGATCGCGAGATCGGGTTGCGCTCGGACCGCGCGGTCGAACGAGTCGATCGCGCGGTCGAGATCGCCCTGCCACGCGAGCGACAGTCCGTCGCGGAGCTGCGCGGCGGCTCGCCCGGGGGCGCCGCGAGCGGTGGGATCGGCAAAAGCGTCGCAGGCCTCGATGTCGCGAGCCGGGTCGAGCAGGGTGCAGGTGTTCCAGTCGCCGTCGGACAGGAACGCCGCGTCCACCGTCACGACCGGTGAGTTCGCTTCGAAGTCAGACCGGGCGATGCGTGCCCCCGTGACGACGATGGCCTCTTCGGAAGC
>DATDLP010000302.1:0-5162 GCA_036519255.1 Croceibacterium sp. | reverse complement strand
CCGATCGCCATGTCCGAATAGGCCGAGAAGTCGCAATAGATCTGCACTGCGTAGCCGTAGGCGGCGAGCACCAGGTCGAGCGCCGAATGCGCGTCGGGCGCGGCGAACACCGGATCGACGAGCTGCGTGGCCAGCTCGGAGGCGATCACCGCCTTCTTGAACAGCCCCCAGACGATCAGCAGCAGGCCCATCGACACCATCCCGCGGTTGAGCCGGGGGACCGACTGGAGCTGCGGCACGAGGTCGGCGGCGCGCACGATCGGCCCGGCGACGAGGTGCGGGAAGAACGACATCAGCAGCAGGATGTCGAGCATCGAGGCCGGCGGCACGCGCCGCTTGGCCACGTCGACGAGGTAGCTGATCCCCTGAAAGGTGAAGAACGACACGCCGACCGGCAGGATCACCTGCATCAGCGCCGGGTCCTGCCGCATCCCGGCCAGCGCCATCAGGCTCAGCGCCTGGTCGGCGAAGAAGTCGAAATACTTGAAGAAGCCGAGGATCGCGAGATTGAGCGCGACGCCGGCGATCACCAGCCGCCGCCGCGTGCGGTCGCCGGCGCTGCGCGCGACGAGGCACGCGGCGCCCCAGTTCATCAGCGCGGAGAGGATCAGCAGCGGGACGAAGCGCCAGTCCCACGCGCCGTAGAACACCCAGCTCGCGACCAGCAGCAGCAGCGTGCGCCACTCGTTCGAGCGCACCGACCACACCGCGGCGAACACTGCGAGGAAGAACAGCCCGAACGTAAGGGTGGGGAACAGCATCTAGCGCTCCGTCTCCGCCCGCTCGAGGTCGTCCTGCAGCGCGCGGGCGATCAGCGCGCCGCCGGCGGTGCGGAAATGGACGTGGTCGGCGCGCATCAACCCCGCCTCGACCCAGCGCGCCGCGGCGCAGGGGCCCCCCATGCTGGCCTGCCAGTCCCACCAGGCCACGCCGAGCTCGCCCGCCACCGCGCGCTGGATGCGTCGCACTTCGGCCAGCGCCGGCGGCGCGAACAGCGGCTGCGTGCGGCCCTCGCGCGGGCAGCGCGTGGCCTCATCGCCCCGATTGCCGCGCAGTGCCGCATTGCGGCTCAAGGCATCGGGGGGGCCGAGCAGCAGTAGCGGCACGCCCGGCGCCAGCCCCTGCAGGCGCGCGATCTGGCCGCGCAGCGCGGACTCGTAGTCCGCGGCGTCGAGGTGCGGTGCGAAGCCCTCGTTGGTGCCGAAGGCGAGCACGATCAGGTCCGGCGCGTAAGCGCGCAGTTCCTCGGCCAGCAGCGCATCGTCGGCGCGGCGGAAGTGGCGCAGTTGCGCGCCGATCACGCCGAGGTTCGACAGCGCGACTCCGCCCTGGTCGTTGAACACTGCCCACGAGGTCACCGTGATCGGCCCGTCCGGGGCGGTCAGCGAGACGCTCGCCTGCGGGGAGAGCGTGCGGATCGTCTCGCAGCGCGGGGCCGGTTCGGGACCGTCGAGGATCAGCCGCTGCGCGGTGCCGTCGCCCAGCTGGACGACCAGTGGCCCGGCGCCGGGACCGGCACGCGCGCAGACCACGAAGCGGTCGAAGGTCCGCCCCGGATCGGCCACGAGCCCCATCGTCGCGCCGGGGGCAGTTGAGGTGAGCGAATGGCTCGACAGGCCGAGCGGCACGAAGGCGCCGGTCCAGCCCTCGCCGAACGTCGCGCTCACCCGCCAGCCGGGCGACATCGAGGCGGTCACGCCACGGGTGAGGTAGCCGTTGTACGGCCTCCCCGGCGGCAGCACGCCGCGCCCGCCGTCGCCCGCGCGGGCCTGCAGCAGCTCACGCCACGTGCCCGAGATCGCGTCCCCGGCGGTGTGGCTGTCGCCGATCTGGATGATGTGCACCGGTGGTACCCCGGGCGCCGGACCGGCCGCGGCCAGCCGCGCGAAATAGGGTGACAGCGTATCGAGGTTGCAGACCGGCCCGGCGCAGGGCGCCGCATGGGCAAAGGCCGGGGCGAGCAGGGCGGACGCCGCGAGCAGCGCTTTCACAGTCGGGCCACGACGGCCGCCTCCGCCTCGTTCGCCGCGCGCGCCTGCTCGACCGAGCGGCGGATGCGCTCGGTCAGGTCGCGCGTGATCCATTTGTAGCCGGTCATCGACATGTGGATGCCGTCGCCCGCGCGCACCAGCGTGCGCTCGCCGGTCGCCGGATCGTCGAGATGCGCGGCGTACTGCCCCTCGGCGTCGGAGGTGATCGGGCGCGTGTCGATGAACGGCACGCCGAGCGTCGCCATGCGCTCGGCGTAGAACCGGTTGATCGCGCCGACGTCGCCATCGAGCGCGGCATCGCGCATGCGCGGCAGGCCGACCCAGTAGACCTCGGCCTGGTGTGCGCGCACGAGCGCCACGAACCGGTCGATTCGCGAGCCGATCTGGTCGCGCCACTTGTCGCTCATCAGCGGCGCGTATTCGCCCTTGTCGGTGACGATCCCCTGCGCGTCGTTGGCGCCGAACGAGATCACCGCGATGTCGACTGCGTCCTCGCCGAGCTGCTCGCCGGCCTGTTCCTCGAGGTTGAGACGCCGGTAGCGGGTGAAGCCGGTGGCCGGCTGGGCGAACTCGACCACCTCGTAGCCCGCCTTGCGCGGGAGCTGCTGCTGCAGGCCCCAGGCGACGCCTTCGCCGAAGCTGTCGCCGAACACCGCGATGCGGACCGGGCGGCCCTGCTTCACGGTCTGGCGCAGCTGCTGCGGCGCGGGCGCAGCGGCAACGCTCGTTGCAGCGACGGGCTGCGCGGCGAGCGCCGGCGGGGATGCCGCTTCGGGCGCGGCCGCTGGCGCGGGCCGCTCGACGAAGCTGAAGCCGATGGCCGACCCGGCGGCCACGCCGAGCATCAGGACGGCCGTACGATCGAGGAGGGCGGCAGGGAAGCGCATTCGAGGTCCGCTTGTTCGAGATATCAGGACTTTACCGCAGTCCCGGGCACCCTCGCGAACGTGATTTCCTGCAAAGATTTTCCGCTTTTCCCACGCCGTGCGGTTCCGGTACGGATGTGTCAGGGGAAGTACGCAGATTTGAGGACGCCGCGCGGCGATGAGCGACACGGGAAAGGCCATTCCGGACCAGCACGACGTGGGCGAGCGCATCCGCGAGGGCCTCGCCCGGCGGCGCATGTCGCGCATGCAGCTCGCCGCTGCCGCGCGGCTCAGCGTGTCGACGCTCGAGAAGGGCCTGTCGGGCGAGCGCCCGTTCACGCTCGCCACGCTGATCCGCATCGAGGACGCGCTCGGCGTGCGCCTGCGCCCGGCGACGCCCCCCGCCGCTTCGGCCAAGGCGGCGGCCGAGCTCGGCGCCTACCGGCGCGAGGGAGTCGACTGGCTGATCGGTTCGTACCTGACGCTGCGGCCGAGCTTCGAGCGGACCGGCGCGGTCTATGCCTATCTGACCGAGATTTTCTGGGACGACGACGCCGGCCATCTCGGCTTCAGCGAGAAACAGCGGATCGACGCCCGCTTTGCGCAGAAGGGTGCGGTGTCGATGCCGTACCAGTCGGGCTACATCCATCTCGTGACCAACGAGCACGGCCAGTACCGCCTGGTGACGCTGGCCCGCCCGTCGATCGCCGGCGACATGTACGGCCTGCTGACGACGCTGCGCTCGGCCCGCGGCGGACGCCTGACGCCCGTCGCCGCGCCGATCGCGTTGCTCCGCCAGGGCGCGGACCGCCCCGATGGGCCTGCTCTCGGCCTGATCGAGCCGGCGCACGCGGCCTTCACCGATTATCGGCGCGAGGTCGATCGCGTGTGCGACGAGGAGTTCAGCGCGCTGATTGGCTGAGAATCAGGCACCGGCTGCCCGTGTTGCTTGGTGCGTTTCGGCGGCGGGCAAAGAAAAACCCCGCATTTCTGCGGGGTTCTTGATGGTGGGCGTAGCAAGGATTGAACTTGCGACCCCTGCGATGTCAACACAGTGCTCTACCACTGAGCTATACGCCCCAACCATCCAAGCCGCCCGGGGGTGACGGGCAGGCGGGCCATCTAGCGATGCCTGCCCCCTCTGGCAAGGGGGCAGGACTTTCGCGACCGTCAGGGACGGAACTGGGCCTCGGTGAGCTGGTCCTCGAAGGTCCGCTCGACCTCGAGCACGAGGTCTTTGAGGTGGAACGGCTTCGACAGCATCTTGGCGCGCGGCGCCTCGCGGCTGGCCTTGAGCGTGACCGCGGCAAATCCGGTGATGAACATCACCCGCGTCTGCGGGCTGACCTCGGCGCAGCGTTGCGCGAGCTCGATCCCGTCCATCTCGGGCATCACGATGTCTGACAGCAGTAGGTCGTATTCGTTGGCTTCGAGCAGCGGCAGGGCCTCGGTCCCGCGATCGACCGCGTCGACCGTGTAGCCGGCCTGCTCGAGCGCGCGCGCCAGGTAGGTGCGCATCGCCTCGTCGTCTTCGGCCAGAAGGATGCGGATCATCGGCTGCCCCCAATGCGTTTCGTGTTCGTCCGGCGACGTATGATGCGTCGTCCGGCCCTTGATACCCCTGCCGCGGTTAAGAATCTCGCCCAATATCCGACGTGGCCAGCTTTGACACAGATGCGATTCCCGGCCAGCTTGCGCGCATGGCGGAAGCGGGCCCGGCGGCGGACGAGTCGCACAGCAGACAGGGCGGGAAACAGCCCGGCGGGCGCGGGGGCAGGATCCCCGGCATGCCGGCGGCGCAGCCGGCTTTCTCGCTCGCGCTGCGCGATCCGGGCGCGGTTCCGGTACTGCTCGCGGTGCCCCATGCCGGGCGCGCCTATCCGGCCGAATTCGCGCAGACCATGCGCAACCAGGCGGCGGCCTGCCTGCGGCTGGAGGACCGGTTCGTCGACCTCGTGGCCGATGCTGTCGCGCGCGAAACCGGCGCGGCGCTGCTCGTGGCGCACGCGCCGCGCGCGGTGATCGACCTCAACCGCGCGCCCGACGACATCGACTGGGACATGGTCGTCGGCGGCGCGCCTGAGCGTCGCCTGCGCCATGCCGCGGGCCGCCGGGCGCGCAGCGGCCTCGGGCTCGTGCCGCGGCGCCTGCCGGGGCTCGGCGAGCTGTGGCGGCAAAGGCTGGCCGTCGACGATCTCGCGGCGCGGATCGAGCAGGTGCACCAGCCTTACCACGCCACGCTGGCCGCAGCGCTTGAGCGGCTGCGCGACCGGTGGGGTGCCGCGCTGCTCGTCGATCTTCATTC
>DATDLP010000301.1:0-2724 GCA_036519255.1 Croceibacterium sp. | reverse complement strand
CGCCGTCGCCGCGAGCCTTGCCGAGGAAGCGATCCGCGCCGGGCTCGCCGGGGTGGCGGCGATCAACGACGATCGCATCCTGCGGCTCTACTGGGCGGTGATCGGCGCGATCCTGCGCACCAACGCGTTCGCGCCGGCGGGTGCCGACGCGCTGGCGATGAAGCTCGATTCGGCGCGCGTGCCCGGCCTCCCCAGGCCGGTGCCGTGGCGCGAGATCTTCGTCTATTCGCGCCGCGTCGAAGGCATCCACTTGCGCGCCGGCCCGGTCGCCCGCGGCGGGTTGCGCTGGTCCGACCGGCGCGACGACTTCCGCACCGAAGTGCTCGGGTTGATGAAGGCGCAGCGGGTCAAGAACGCGGTCATTGTGCCGACCGGCGCCAAGGGCGGGTTCTATCCCAAGCGCCTGCCCGATCCGGCGATCGACCGCGACGCCTGGGCGGCCGAGGGCAAGGAAAGCTACAAGCTGTTCGTCCGCTCGCTGCTGTCGATCACCGACAACATCCTCGGCGACAAGGTCGTGCACCCGGCGGGCGTGGTGATCCACGACGGCGAGGATCCGTACTTCGTGGTCGCCGCCGACAAGGGCACCGCGACCTTCTCCGACACCGCCAACGCGCTGGCCGAGGAGTTCGGCTTCTGGCTCGGCGACGCCTTCGCCAGCGGCGGCTCGAAGGGCTACGACCACAAGGCGATGGGCATCACCGCGCGCGGCGCGTGGCTCTCGGTCCAGCGGCACTTCCTCGAGCTGGGGGTCGACGTGCAGAAGGACCCGGTGCGAGTCGCCGGGTGCGGCGACATGTCGGGCGACGTGTTCGGCAACGGCATGCTGCTGTCGAAGGCGCTCAGGCTGGTCGCGGCGTTCGACCACCGCCACGTGTTCATCGATCCGGATCCGGACCCGGCGGCGAGCTGGAAGGAGCGCAACAGGATGTTCGCGCTGCCGCGTTCGAGCTGGGCCGACTATTCGGACAAGCTGATCAGCAAGGGCGGCGGGGTGTTCCCGCGCACGCTGAAGTCGATCCCGCTTTCGCCGGAGGCGCAGGCCGTGCTTGGCATCCAGGCAAGCGAGCTCGATCCCGATTCGCTGATCAACGCGATCCTCAAGGCGCCGGTCGACCTCATGTGGTTCGGCGGCATCGGCACCTACATCAAGGCCAGCCACGAGGCGCACCAGCAGGTCGGCGATCCGGCCAACGACGCCTTGCGCGTGAGCGGCGCCGAAGTGCGTGCCAAGGTCGTCGGCGAGGGCGCCAACCTCGGCGTGACCCAGGCCGGGCGCATCGAGTTCGCGCTCCACGGCGGGCGCATCAACGCTGACTTCATCGACAATTCGGCCGGGGTCGACTGCTCGGACAACGAGGTCAACATCAAGATCGCGCTCGAGTCCGCCAAGCGCGCGGGCCAGCTCAGCGAGAAGCGTCGCGTCGAGCTGCTCGAATCGATGACCGACGAGGTGGCCGCGCTCGTGCTCGAGGACAACCGGCTGCAGGCGCTCGGCCTGTCGATCGCCGAGCGCGGCGGGCCGCGCGCGGTCGCGGCGCAGCTGCGGCTGATCGAGACGCTCGAGGACAGCGGCGATCTCGACCGCAGGACCGAGGGCCTGGCCGACAACGAAGCGCTCGCGCGCCGCGCGGCCGACGGCCACGGCCTGACCCGGCCCGAGCTCGCGGTGCTGCTGTCGAGCGCCAAGCTCAAGCTTCAGGCGGAGATCGAGGCGAGCGACCTCGCGGGCGACGAGGCGGCCGAACCGCTGCTGGTCGGCAAATTCCCCGATGCGATGCAGGGCCCGTTCCGCAAGCGCATCGTCGGCCACCGGCTGCGGAGCGAGATCGTCGCCACGGTGGTCGCCAACAAGATCGTCAACCGTCTCGGCATGGTCCACCCGTTCGAGCTCGCCGAGGAGGAAGGCGCGGGACTTGACCGTGTCGCCGGGGCGTTCGTCGGCGCCTGCCGGCTGCTCGGCGTCGATGCGATCTGGCAGGCGATCGAGACCGCGCCGATGCCCGAGCTTGCCCGGCTGCAGCTGTTCGAACGCACCGCCTCGGCGATGCGCGGTCACATGGCCGACCTGCTCCGCGCCGGCGGCGCGGTCGAGGGCCCGGCGCAACTGGTCGGCGAGGTGTCGGAAGGGGTGGCCGAACTGGTCGACCACGTCGACGACCTGCTCGCCGACGAGGCGCGCGGGCATTCGCAGGCGATTGCCGCCGATCTGATTCAGGCCGGCGCGCCGCCGGAGATCGCGGCGATGGTCGCCAACCTGTTCGCGGTCGACGGCTCGATCGGCCTCGCCCGGCTCGCGCGCGACACCGGCATCGCGCCGATGGTCCTGACCCGCGCGTTCAGCGACCTGGGCGAGCGACTCGGGCTCGACTGGGCGCAACAGCGTGCCTCGGTGATGGTCCCGTCCGACCCGTGGGAGCGGCTGCTCGTCGCCGGCCTCGCGCGCGACTTCCAGCGCATGCGTTTCGAGTTCATCCGCGGGCTCGCCTCGGGCAAACGCGCCAAGCAGGACCCTGAGGCGCTGATCGCCGGTTGGGCCGCTGCGCGCGAGCCGGCGATCCGTCAGTTCCGCGCGATGATCGGCCGCGCGCAAGGTGCCAGTCCGCTGGCTCCGGCGATGCTGGCGCAGATCGCCAGCCAGGCGCGAAACCTGCTGCAACGATGAAGCGCGCTTGACCCTGCTGGCGATTCCGCCAAGCCGGGCAACATGGCTAGCGCGGATAT
>DATDLP010000300.1:0-4215 GCA_036519255.1 Croceibacterium sp. | reverse complement strand
CTGCGTATGGCGCAAGGACTCGGCTTCGCTCGGCCTGGTCCCTCGACTTCGCTCGGGACGAACGGATGAGGGATGAGCCATGCCGCGCACGCTCACGATTCGCGAATCAGATCGGCCGCCTGTTCCCCGATCATGATCGTCGCAGCGTTGGTGTTGCCGCCGACGATGCGCGGCATGACCGAGGCGTCGGCGATGCGCAGGCCGTCGAGGCCGCGCACGCGGAGCTCGGCGTCGCACACCGCCTCGGGCCCGGTGCCCATCGCGCACGAGCCCGCGGCGTGCATCGCCGTGCGGACGTTGGCGCGGACCCAGGCGTCGACTTCGTCGGTCGCGGTGACCGCCGGTCCCGGCATCAGCTCGGCCTTCACGACATCGGCCAGCGGCGCGGTGGCGAGGATCTCGCGCATCTGCGGGATCACCCGGCGGAAGAACGCGCGGTCGTTCTCGGTCGAGAGCACGTTGGTCAGGATGCGCGGCGGCTGCGCCGGATCGGCCGAGGCCAGCCTGACCCAGCCGCGGCCTTCAGGGCGCAGCTGGACGCAAGCCATCGCGACCACGTCGGGCTGCGGCGCCTTGACCCCGGGAAACCACGGGCGCGCGAGGATCGAGGTCGGCTGGAACAGGCACTGCGCGTCGGGCCGTTCGAGCTCGGGGCGGGTCTTGACGAAGCCGTTGGCGGTGACCGGCATGTTGGCGATGCGGCCCTTGCCGGTGAGCGCCCATTCGAGCACCGAGCGCGTCAGCCGGTCGAAGCGCAAGTCGTCGGTCAGCGTGACCGCGCGCTCGGCGCCCCAGACCATCGCGATCGACGGGTGGTCCTGCAGGTTGCGGCCGACGCCGGGGAGATCGTGGACCACGTCGATGCCGGCCTCGCGCAGCTCGTCGGCCGGGCCGACGCCCGAGAGCAGCAGGAGCTGCGGCGTGTTGTAGGCGCCGCCCGAGAGCACGATCTCGCGGCCGGCTTCGAGGCGATGGTCCTGCCCACCCTGGCGGTAGTGCAGCGCGACCGCGCGGCCGTTTCGCACTTCGAGCTTCGTGGCGAGCGCGCCGGTGATCACGGTCAGGTTGGCCCGCTTCATCGCCGGAAACAGGAACCGCGCCGCGGTGCTGCCGCGCCAGCCCTTGTGGATCGAGATGTCGGGGCTGCCCCAGCCTTCCTGATCGGGCCCGTGGTGGTCGATCTGGGTCTTCTGGCCGAGCTTGTTCACCGCCTCCATCAGCCCCGGGTAGAGCCGGGTGTCGGGAATGTGCTTGGTGACCGACAGCGGGCCGCCCTTGCCGTGGTAATGGTCGGCCGCGCCCCAGTGGTTCTCGCTCTTGCGGAAGTACGGCAGCACGTCGTCGTAGCTCCAGCCGTCGAGGCCGAGCTGGCGCCACTCGTCGTAGTCGCGCGCGTGGCCGCGGGCGTAGAGCATGCCGTTGATCAGCGACGAGCCGCCGAGCCCTTTGCCGCGCGGCTGGCGCAGCCGGCGGTTATCGGCGAACGGCTCGGGCTCGCCTTCGTAGTTCCAGTTGAAACGCGGCACGGTCATCGCGATCGGGAAGGCGATCGGCATCGCCAGCAGCGGGTGCCGCTCGCGCCTGCCCGCCTCGATCAGGGTGACGCTGACGGTCGGGTCTTCGCTGAGACGCGCGGCGACGACCGCGCCAGCCGAGCCTGCGCCGACGACGATGTAGTCGGTGGTCTTGCTCATTTGCTCGAGAAGCGACCCGAGAGGATCTTGACGATCTTGCCGCCCGCGGTGCGGTACATGTTGATGCTCTCGACGATCCGCACGTCGCCGACCATCGTCGGCCACAGCTCGAAGTCCGGCCAGTCCTTTATCGTGGTGAACTTTGTGCGGCTGTGCAGCGCGGCACCGTCGGGGGCGACGATCAGGTCGAGGATGTCGAGCTCCTCGGCGATGTGCTCGAACACCCCGGTGTAGAACGCGACGATGCCCGCTGCACCGACGATCTGCTTGCGGTCGCCGAGGTTGAACTCGACGTCGTCGGCATAGAACTTCGAGAAGCCGGCGAAATCGCGCGCGTTGAAGGCGGCGATGTAGGTGCGGAAATCGTCCTCGGTCATGTCAGCGGCCTCCGAATGGTCCCAATGTTCGCAGTGCCCATGGCAATTTTCCCGGTGAGTCCGCCACGGACGAGATGAGATCTGTTATCGGTTAATAACCTATCAGAAAATAACCAAATAGGCAACATAAATCGACGTGCGCATCACGCCGGGGCTTTCTCGATCGCCGGCAGCGACCGACCGCGGATCAGGTCGCTGGCCTTCTCGGCGATCATGATCGTCGGGCCGTTGGTGTTGCCGCCGGGCACGTCGGGCATGACCGAGGCGTCGACCACGCGCAGGCCGGCGATGCCGTGCACACGCAGCTCGGGATCGACCACCGCGCTCGGACCGGCGCCCATCGCGCACGTGCCGACCGGATGCTGGGTGGTGCTGGCGGTGGCGCGGATGTGCGCGTCGATCGCATCGTCGCTCTGCACTTCGGCGCCGGGCACGCTTTCGCGTGCGATCAGGCCGGCCATCGGCTCGGTGCCGTAGACCGTGCGCGCGAGGCGCAGCCCGGCGCGCGCGGTGACGAAGTCGGCTTCGTTGTCGAACAGGTTGAGCCGGATCGCCGGCAGCTCGCGCGGATCGGGCGACTTGAGCGTGACCCAGCCGCGCGCCTGCGGGTGGAGCAGGATCACGTCGGCGCTGAACGCGTGCTCGGGGCTCTTCACGAAGCCGGGAAACCACAAGTGCGCGCTGAGCTTCACCGGGTTCGAGAACAGCTGCACGTCGGGCTGCGCCAGCCGCGGGTCGGTGCGCAACATCGGATTGGCGCTGTTGAGCTGGCGTGCGAACGGGCCGGTGCCGAACAGGTACCATTGCGCCACGGCGCGCATCGCGCGGTCGAAGCGGAGCTGGTTGACGAAGGTGACCGCGCCCTTGGCGGCGAACTCGAGCGGCACGCGCGGATGCTCGGCCAAGTTGCGGCCGACGCCGGGGATGTCGTGGACCAGCGGGATGCCCATCTCGGCGAGGTGCTCGGCCGGGCCGATGCCCGAGAGCATCAGCAGCTGCGGCGAGTTGTAGGTACCGCCCGAAAGTATCGTCTCGCCCGCCCTGGCGATCCGCACCTCGCCACCGACCTCGTACTCGACCCCGGTCGCCCGGCCGTCCTCGACCAGGACCTTGCGGGTCAGCGCATCGGTCACCACCGCGAGGTTCGGGCGCTGCATCGCCGGCTTGAGATAAGCCTCGTAAGTCGAGGCGCGGCGGCCCTTCTCGTCGATCGTCAGCTCGACCAGGCTCGCGCCTTCCTCGTCGCCGGCGTGGATGTCCTCGGTCACCGGCAGTCCGGCGTTGCGCACCGCCTGCATCAGCTCGTCGTGCAGCAGGAACTCGGTGTTGTTCTTGGTGATCGGCAGAGGTCCCCCGCTGCCGTAATTCTCTGTCCCGCGCCACGAGCGTTCCATCCGCCGGAAGTACGGCAGCACCTCGGCGTGGCTCCACCCGCGCGCGCCCTTCTGCGCCCAGCGGTCGTAGTCGGCCGAGTGGCCGCGCATGTAGACCATGCCGTTGATCGAAGAGCTGCCGCCGAGCAGCCGCCCGCGCGGCAGGAACAGCCGGCGGCCGTTCAGCGTCGGCTCGGGCTCGGTCATCATGCGCCAGGTCAGCTCGGGCTTGAGCATCGCCTTCATCATCCCGAGCGGCATCCTGATCAGGAATTTGTCGGCTCCGCCGCCCGCTTCGAGCAGCAGAACGCGCAGGTTCGGGTCCTCGGTCAGCCGCGCGGCGAGCACGCAGCCGGCCGATCCCGCGCCGACGATCACGTAGTCGAAATCGCCTTGCAGCGCCCGTCTCCTCGCTCGCGACTATGGTATGTGTCGCTTACAATCTCTATGCGCTGAGCAATAGCGACCGACAAGCCGGAGAGAGACTCGTGAACGCCCAGACCCCCATCGAAAACCGCATGGAAGCTTTCCGCGAACGCTGGAACGGCAAGGTCGGCAAGATGCTGATCGGCGGCGAATGGCGCGAGGCGGCGAGCGGAGAGACTTCCACGACAGAGGACCCGAGCACTGGCGAGAAGCTTGCTGACGTAGCGAGCGCGGGGCAGGCCGATGTCGACGCCGCGGTGGCCGCGGCGCGCGGAGCGTTCGAGGGTTCGTGGGCCAAGGTGAAGCCGGCCGAGCGCGCGGCGCTGATCCTCAAGCTGGCCGACC
>DATDLP010000299.1:0-4267 GCA_036519255.1 Croceibacterium sp. | reverse complement strand
GTCGGCGGTCCATGCCGGGCTGATATTCGCTCAGCGCTTCGAACTGCGTGCCCTCGCCGCGGATACGGCGCGCGATCAGGCCGAACTGCGCGTCGCGCATGAAGGTCTGCAGCACCGGCGAGCGGACCGGCGAGAGGTCGGGCCAGATCCGCACCGGCCGTTCGAGCGCGCGGTGCGCCTGGCGGTGCGCGAGGCCGAGCGGGCCCGGCCAGCGCAGCCACAGGTCGTGCAACTGGCCAGTGCCGCGCCGGCGCGCGACGAGCTCGGTCGCTCCCGAGCGGACGCCGGGAAGCGGTTTGGCGGCGAGGGAGAAGCTGGTGGCGCCGCGCTCGCCGAGCCGCGGATCGAAGCCGAGTGCGGCCTCGGGTACCCCGCGCGCAGGGCGGCCGAAGTCGGCGAGCACGGTCACCGCGAACGGCTGGCCGACCTCGACGTCGGCCGGCGCGTCGAGCCGCAGGTCCTGCAGGCGGCCGGCGAGCAGCCCGTCGACCAGCGTGAGCGCGAGAAGCGCGAGGCCGGCGAGCGGCGCGACGATCCACGCCCCCGGCGCGGTCGCGGCGACCACCACCGCCGCCGGCGCGAGCAGCGCCAGCAGCACCAGCGCGCGACCCGAGGGGACGAGGGGGGACTTCATCAATCCTCCCTCCCCGTTCCGGGGAGGATCACTTCGGCGCCTCGGTCTGTTCGACCAGGCCGGCGACGAGCGCTTCGACCTGCTTGCCTTCGATCTCGGCCGCCGGCGAGAGCAGCAGGCGGTGGCGCAGGACCGAGACGGCGAGCGCCTTGACGTCGTCGGGCAGCACGGAGTCGCGGCCCTGCAGCGCGGCTCGCGCGCGAGCGGCGTTGGCCAGCAGCACCGCCGCGCGCGGGCTTGCGCCGCTGGCGATGTCGCGGGTGCCGCGCGTCGCGCGGACCAGCGCCACCGTGTACGCGATGACTTCGTCGGCCAGGGTCACGGTCTTCACCGCGGCCTGGGCTGCCGCGAGCGAGGCCGCGTCGGCGACGGTGGCGATGCCGAAGTCGGCCGGGCGCTGCGGGCCGCTGCGCTCGCCGAAACGGCGCACGATCGCGGCCTCCTCCTCGGCGCTCGGATAAGGCACGATCAGCTTGAACAGGAAGCGGTCGAGCTGCGCCTCGGGCAGCGGGTAGACGCCTTGGCTCTCGATCGGGTTCTGCGTCGCGACCACCATGAAGCGGTCCGACAGCGCGTGGGTCTCCCCGTCGAGCGTGACCCGCCGCTCCTGCATCGCCTCGAGCAGCGCGGCCTGGGTCTTGGGCGGGGTGCGGTTGATCTCGTCGGCCAGCAGCAGCTCGTGGAAGATCGGCCCGCGCGTGAGCGTGAACTGGCTGGTCTGGAAGTTGAACAGGTTCGAGCCGAGGATGTCGCCGGGCAGCAGGTCGGGTGTGAACTGGATGCGGCCGAAGTCGAGACCGGTGGCGGCGGCGAAGCATTGCGCGAGGAAGGTCTTGGCGGTGCCCGGCGGGCCTTCGAGCAGCACGTGGCCTTGCGCGACGAGCGCGATCAGCAGGTGCTCGATCGTGTCGTCCTGGCCGACGATCGCCTTGGCGATCTCGCCGCGGATCGATCCGGCCAGCGCGCGGGTGTCCTCGAGCGACAGGGTCATGGGGTAAGCGTCCTTTCGATGGTTCTGAGCACGCCCGCGGCGCGCAGCAATTCGGCGGAATGGCGGGCCTTGCGCAAGGCTTCGGCGCGCGCGGCGAAGTCTTCGCCGATGCCCCGGGCGGCGAGCACCCGGGCGATCGCCGCCTCGCGCGCCTGCGGGTCGGGCTCGCGGATAGCCAGCGCCTCGGCAATGCGGGCGGTCACCAGCGCGGCGTACGGCGGGCCGAGCAGGTGCAGCCGCCGCGCTCGCTCGACCAGCGCGGCGCCATTGCGCGCGAGCTGGCGCTTGCCCTTGGCCAGCGCGGGCGCCTCGGCCACCGGCGCGCCGAAGCGGCGGAAGGCGCGCCAGGCGATCACCAGCGCGGCGAGCAGCAGGCTCAGCGTCGCGGCGAGGAACGGCGGGGTGAAGGCCAGGGTCAGCAGGTTCTCGCTGCGCCCCAGCCCGGCCAAGGTGAGATCGAACACGACGGGCATTTCATAGCCCTCGAGCGCCGCGTCGACGATCGCATGAGCCAGCCGCGCACGCTCGCGATCGGCCATGCCGTAGTTGTTCATCAGGTCGGGCTCGGCGACCACCACGACCGGCCACAGTTCGGAGTCGGTTCCGTCGCCGTCTTCGTCGTTGGGGGCCGTACCCGCTGCCGCTGCGAGCTCGGGGTAGAGGCCGTTGTCGTCCACGTAGCCCGCGAGCGTGCGACCGTCGTCGTCGATGACCAGCGAGGTGAGCTGGTTGCCGTCGAGCCCGAGCACGTTGCCGGGATCGGGCAGCGGGCCCGAAATCTCGAGGCCATGCCACAGCCGGCTCCTGCCGATTTCGGGCTCCTCGTCCTCGAGCCCAGGGATTTCACCGAGCCACTCGGGCACCGTGGTGCCGCCGAGCATGACCCAGCCCTCGCGTGCCTCGACCGTCGGGACCTGCGAGGCTTCGATCGCCAGCCACTTGGGCAGGATCACCAGCGTCGGCCCGAGATAGCGGCGCAGGGCAAGGATTTCGGCCACGCGCTCGCCGTCCGCGGCGAGCTGCGGCGTCAGCACCAGCAGCGCCTCGTCCTCGAGCCGGGCATCGCTGCGCGACAGCGAAACCTCGTGGCCCTGGGCCTCGAGCAGGCGGACCAGCCCGGCGAAGCCGTTGACGCCGTTGGCGGCGGCGTGCGCGCCGCCGTCGCGGTCGTTGCTCCCGTCCCACCCGGCGCCGATCGCGTAGAGGAACACGAGGAACGCGCCCATCCCGACCACGAGCACGGCGAGGACCGTGCGCGGCGAGAATGGCGTGGCGGCCCGGCTCATGCCAGCCGCGGCGCGGCGAGCGCGAACTCGGCGTAGGCGGCGCGGGCGGCGCGCCAATCCTCGGCCGAAAGGCTGCGCAGCGCGAACAGGCTGCGCTCCACGCGCTCGGCGATCACGGCGAAGGCGCCGCGCGCGGCCTCGGGCAGCGCGGGCAGCGCGGCGATCTCGCGCGCGGTGCTCGACGGCTCGAGCAGGCCCGGACGCGCAGCGGCGATCTGGCCCACGCTGCGGCGGAGCAGCAGGTGGGTCGCTTCGCCGTAACGGCCCTCGGCTGCGAGCCGGTCGGCATCATCGAGCAGCGCGAGCGCCTCGCCGGTCTCCGGCGCCCATTCGGGCGTTGTTTCGTTCGCCACGGCGCGGCGGGCCAGGATCGGGCGCAGGTATCGCGCGAGCAGGATCGCGACGAGCGCCGCGGCGCCCGCAATCAGCAGCCACATGACCAACTGGCCCGACACCCCGAGCACGCGGCCGATGGCAGCAAAGACGTCGACGAACGGGCTGAGCAGCCAGCCGAGGAAGTCGAACACGTCTTCCAGCCAGCCAGGCGGCGCGGGCTGCGGCTTGGGCAGCTCGACCGGGCCGAACTGGATCTGCTGATCGCCGCGCAGCGCTTGCCAGTCGCTTGCGAAGCTGTCGGCCTGCGCGGCCGCGCCGCTGTCCCCCGTCCCCGTCGTCACGAGCGCGTTGGTGGCATGGCCGGGGGCAGGGCGCAAGCCGGGGAGCCGATTGCGTCGTGCAGCGGACGAGCGGGCCGTAGCCCGCAGCGATCAGCCCCTCGGCCGCGCCTGGGCGTAGCTGCCGAGCATGAGCACCTTCTTGCTGTGCAGCTTCAGCCCCTCGAGCGCGTGATCGATCGCCGGATCGCCCGGCGCGCCGAGGATGTCGGCGTAGAACATCGTCGCCGAGAAGCTGGCGCCCTGCTGGTAGCTTTCGAGCTTGGTCATGTTGACGCCGTTCGCGGCAAAGCCGCTCAGCGCCCAGTACAGCGCCGCGGGGACGTTGCGCACCTCGAACACGAAGGTGGTCATCGCCGCGGCACCGGCGAGCGTTGCCGGATCGAGCGGCTCGCGCGCCAGCACGACGAAGCGGGTGGTGTTGTTCTTGGCGTCCTCGACGTGGTCCTCGGCGATGTGCAGTCCGTACAGCTCGGCAGCCATCGCCGGGGCGATCGCGCAGGCGGCCGGATCGCCCTGCTCGCGGACCAGCGCGGCGGCGCCGGCGGTGTCGGCGTAGGCGAGCGGGACGATGCCGCGCTCGCGCAGGAACAGCCGGGTCTGCCCGAGCGCTTGCGGGTGGCTATGGGCGACCTTGTAGGGTCCATTCGAGAGCCCCATCGCCGCGTAGGAGATCGGCAGG
>DATDLP010000298.1:0-7385 GCA_036519255.1 Croceibacterium sp. | reverse complement strand
TCTTGCCCCCGCCCTCTTGCAATGTAGGATTTCGCTTGCGACGCCGGCCGCATGGCCCGTCGCTTCAACCGCCGCCAGGCGCTCGAGAACCAGGCGTTCCTCGCCGCGCTGCGCCGCACCGGCAACGCGCGCCTCGCCGCGCGCGAGCTCGGCGTCCACCGCGCGACCTACACCAAGCGCCGCACCGCGCACCCGGCCTTCGCCGCCGAGTGGGACGCCGCCCTCGCCCTCGCCCACGCCCGCCTCAACAATCCTCCCCGAGCTCGCTCGGGGAGGGGAACCGCCGGCGCAGCCGGTGGTGGAGGGGTCCCCGCAGCCGGTCGCAACATGGCCCCCGAGCCCGGCCTCGTCCGCCTCGCCAACGGCCGCCTCCAGCTGCGCGCGCCCGCGCCCGGCGTGCGCCGGATCGACCGCGCCGCGCGGCAGGCGTTTCTCGCCGCGCTCGGCGCGACCGCCAACGTGCGCCTCGCGGCGCGCGCGGCGGGTTTCGCGCATTCGTCGTTCTACCGGCTGCGCGACCACGACCCGGCGTTCGCGCGCGAGATGCGGCTCGCGCTCGAGCGCGGCTACGAGCGGATCGAGCTCGCGCTGCTCGCGAGCTTCGACCCCGACAGCTGCCGCGACGACGCCTGGCGCCACAACGACCCGCCGGAGATCCCCTCGATGACCGCGGCCGAGGCGCTGCAGCTGCTCCACCTGCACCACAAGGAGGCGCGCCTGTGGGACGAGCGCCCCGACCGCCGCCGCCGCCGCGGCGAGACGACAGACCGCTACAGCGCCCGCCTCGGCCGCAAGTGGCGCGCGGAGAAGGCGTGGGACCGCGAAGGCTACGAAGTCGCCCGCGCCGCGCGCGACGGCGGCCAGGCCCCCGCCCACCTCGAGCCCCCCGCGCCGCTGCTGCCGGCGCTCGAGCAGGTCACCGGCTGGAGCAAGGCGAAGCCGGGCGCGGCCGAGCGGCGCAAGGCGGGCAGGCCGGCGCTGTTCGGGGGGTGGCGGATCGGGGATTGGGAGGGGGGATGAGGGTAGGGGTGTGGCCGAAAGCGGAATGGCAGCTTTCAGAACGAGGCGAACGAGCTGACTATCAGCGAGCTTTCTACAGTCCCGGCCAAGATGACGGCGCCGAGGGAAAGCGGATGCCTTCCCCAAGAACGTGCAGATTAGCACGCGATGCGCCTAGCTGGCGGGAGTCCGCGCTCGAGGCCTGGCTGCGTAGTCCGATGTTCTACAAGGCGGAAGAACATACGCCGCTTGGCTGCTAGTCGTACCCGCGCCGCGATTCTCGGGATAACTCCCGGCAGAAAACTGGCCGGGCAGGAGCGTTCCCCGATTGTTCCACCCCATCATCGGTGGTATCGGCTAGCTTCCCTGCTGGCCGAATTAGCCAGCAGCGCAATTGGCGGATGAACGGAGCTACGACCCGGCCCTCCTTGCTAGCCCCTGTTCATCATGGCCGTTTGCCGATTAAAGACGCGGTCGGCGAGGCAGGAGCGGCGTTTGGCAAAGAATTCCAAGATTGAGTGGACGACGCACACGTTCAATCCCTGGTGGGGTTGCGTAAAGATGTCGCCGGCCTGCAAATTTTGCTATGCGGAAAGTTGGGCCAAACGGCTGGGTGAACCGGTTTGGGGAATCCAGGCGGAGCGGCGCTTTTTCGGAGATCGGCACTGGGCGGAGCCGATCCAATGGAACAAGAAGGCAGTCGAATCGGGCGAGCGCCCGCGAGTGTTTTGCGCTTCGATGGCGGATGTCTTCGAAGACCGCGAGGATCTTGACCTACATCGCGAGCGCCTGTGGAGATTGATTGAGGCGACGCCGGCCTTGGACTGGCTATTGCTGACCAAACGACCCGATCGGGTTCGATCCTGCACCCCTTGGGGAAACAGCTGGCCTAATAACATCTGGCTCGGAACGACTACGGAAAACCAGGAATGGGCCAACGAACGCCTGCCCGCTCTTGCGGACATCCCCGCAGCGGTACGCTTCATTTCGGCAGAACCGCTGCTCGGGCCACTTTCCCTCCGCGGATGGGCGGATGCGATCGACTGGGTCATCACCGGTGGGGAGAGCGGACCTAAAGCGCGCCCCTCGAGCCCCTCTTGGTTTCTGTCATTGCTGAACGAGTGCATGACCGCCGACATTCCGTTTCATTTCAAGCAATGGGGTGATTGGGGACCAGGGCAGGGGTTGAATCTCGCAAAGGCCCGCAGCGCAGCTGCGGAGGATGGCACTACGATGCTTCGGCTGGGCAAGAAGGCTACAGGTCGAGTACTCGACGGAACAACCTGGGACGGTCTTCCGCGCATAGCGATCGCCTGAGGAGCATGGAGAGATATGGGCGCGCGGGTTCGCTATGGCTTGGAGCGTGGCAACACCGTTCCTTATCCGCCGCTCTTCGACGATATCCGTCATAATCATGGATTTATCGACACTCGCGGTCGCCCAGACCGAATTGCCTCGATCCCGGAGGCGCAGGAGAGCGAAGCGCTGGCATCCCTTTTGATTATGCTTGCTGCCCCGGAGGCGCCTCTGATTTCGCTCGGATGCGATCTTGGACAACATGAAGTACCTAAGGCACGTATCCGGACCCGCCGCGTCGCCGGCGGATATGTTCAAGTGATCTCTTCTCGGCGAGAGGCACCAGAAGCGGAAATGGCATTTTTCAAGCGGGCTGGGAAGCGACTAGAGCAGGGGTTAGTCGGCGGAGCGGGTGAAGACCACTGGGAGATTAACCTGTGCCTCGCGCCCGTTGCGTTGAAGCTTGAAGACGAAGTCGACTGCCAGTCGATTTGGATCTGGTTCTACGCGAAAGCGTCGACGCACGACCGGGCGTTAGCCTCCCGTGAGCGCTTATTGCAGGTTCTGTCTAAGGTCATGTCAGAGCTATCGTACGACTAGGCGGACGGGCGAGTGTCTTCGGTTGTGCACCTGACGGCTTCAACACGGGTCATAAAATACGTTGTTCATTGCATCACCGCGGTCGTCATCCGCTCGATTCTGTTGATGACGCATGCTGTTCGGGGATTGTTGGATGAATTCCGCTGGACAATCGTTCGGCGCGCGCGTCATGATGGCTGTTCCCTGGACGTTCTTATCCATCTGAGAGAATGCGCATGGCGAGGAAGAAGGGTAGCCCCGATCAACCGGATCTTGGCCTTCCCGGTCTTTACGAGCTGGCTAAGCCAAAAGCGGTCAGCGGCGAGACCGAGAAGCTGGGCTATCATTGGGGCCCGGGACTCCCGTTGCCACAACTCGGCGAACACAGCGCGGCGAAGCATGACATCTACAGCATCTACGTCGATCGGTATGTGACGACGCTGACCAAACGGCACGTCCAGTCACGGTTGAAGATGACGATTGTTGATGGGTTCAGCGGTGGCGGTCTCTATGATCGAGGCGGCCGGGTCGTCGATGGCTCGCCGCTGCGTCTTCTGACGGCCATCGACCAAGCTCGCATTGTTCTGCAGGCGCGCCGTAGCGATTTTGATCTCGATGTGGATTTCGTCTTTATCGATGAGAACAAGAACCACATCGCGTTCCTGACTGAGGAACTGAACAAGCGTGGCTACGGGCCACTGACTCAAACGGGCAAGATCCGGTTGATACCGTCGAGTTTCGAAGAAGCAATTCCGGACGTTATCGCTGCAATCCGAAAAAAAGGGCGAAAGCACCACTCGCTATTCTTTCTCGACCAGTACGGCTGGAGCGATGTCAAGCTGGCGACGGTCCGTCGCATCATGAGCGAGCTGGAGACTCCCGAGGTGATCCTCACCTTTATGGTAGACTCGCTCATCAACCTGCTTCACGACAAGACCTCTAGCCTGAGCGCGCTGGCAGCAATCGATTACAGTCGGGAGGATGTTCGCGCCCTACTCGACATCAAGGATGCGTACGGACCTAAAGGCTGGAAGCGTGCGATCCAGAACTCGGTATATAGACATATTCAGGGATGCACCGGCGCGGCCTTCTACACGCCGTTTTTCGTCCACCCTCCCGAATCCCATCGCGATTACTGGCTGATACATCTCTCCAAGCACCATCAGGCACGCGAAGAGATGGGGAACGTGTTCTGGTCGACGAATAATACCATGGAGCATTTTGGCGGACCTGGCTTCGACTCCCTCGGTTTCGACCCAAATGTCGATGTGCGGCAAGGCATGATGGATTATTTCTTCGATGATAGCGCCGCCAGCCGGTCGAAGTCTGAATTACTCGAGCAACTGCCGCGCCTGCTGCATACGGGCTGGGGCGGCGGCCACGTGATGACAAAACGATCTCTCTTCGCGGCTCGCGCCAATGACACGCCGGTGGTGGGTTCGCTAGTCGATAGTCAGCTCGCGGTCCTGCGCGATGCGGGCGAAGTGGTCATCTTCGGGCAGAAGAAGGACAAGGTCGGAAACGTTATCGGCGAGACGGTTCGCGAGCGCGCCACCTCGTATGAGTGGGACGATGTGATCCGCCTACCTCGCCAGCCAGGCTTGTTTTCGGTTTTCACGAAGGCTGCCTGAGCTCCGGCCATCCCGTTGTAGTTGGCCAATCAACGTACGTCGCGTCCGAAATCCGCGTGGATGAGAAGCCGGCCATTGGTTCGACGTGATCCTCGCCCCCTTATTGCGAGTGATTATCGAACGCTCGGTTGGAAGTGTCCGCTACGCACAAATTTCTCCAGAAGCTCGAATGACCGACATGGGCGCAAGGCTGCCACAAGAACTCCGCAATCCTGCACGTGTGTCGAACAGAGCCGACGGAGTTCCCCGGTTGGCAGGTATGACAAGACGGGGCCGGCCGCCACGCGCTATCGTCCCAGCAACCGCCGCTCCAGCAGCGCCTGCATGTCACGCCGGCCGTCGGCGATCAGCAGGATGAAGACCTTGCTCCCGGCGACGCGATAAATCAGCCGATAAGGCTGGAGCAGGATCTGCCTGAACTCGCGGATACCGAGGGCATCGAGCTCCTTCGGCACGCCGCCGCGCAGCGGATGGCGTTCGAGCGTCTCGATCGCTGCGAGAAAGGCGTCGAGCAGCGCGTCGGCATCGTCGGGCGAACGATGTTCGGCCAGGTAGCCATGGATCGCCTCGAGATCGTCTTCCGCGCCCTGGGTCAGCTCGACGTCGTAGCGCTCGGCCGTCATCGGCGATCGGCCGCCTTCGCGCGCAACCGCTCCACCACGGCGCGCGCAGGCCTGGTCCTGCGGTCCTCGACATCCCGGTTGCCCAGCGCGAGCAGCTTCAGCAGCGCCAGCATCTCCTGCGTCTGCTCGAACGTGGCGACATCCTGGATCACCGCCTTCGCCTCACCGTTCTGCGTGATCACCACCGGCTCGCGCCGCTCGGCGAGATCGAGCAGCACCTCCGCGGCATGGGCCTTCAGGTAGCTGATCGGCTTGATTCGCGTTGAGTATCGCATGGCAGCGCCTTATGGACCGAATTCGGACCGAATATAGTCGCTCGCACCGACGCCCGCAATGTGCGCTGTTTGCTGTCCGTTGCCAGTCGTTCGCCGTCCTGCCGCACGCTGGCACCCTTTCCGCGCTGTCCCGCGACTGAGGGGACAGAAGGATTTCACGCAAAGACGCGAAGATGGTCCGCCGGGCGGCAAGGCCGCTGCTCGATCGCCGCCTCGCGCATCGCGGAGCGCAGAGTTTGCGCGCGGCCATCGCCGCAAACGGGACATCTTCGCGCCTTCGCGTCTTCGCGTGAAAAGATCGCCAGGCACGACCCTCGCCCGCCAAGCCTCTCGCTCCTACGGCCGAAAGATCGCCATCACTTCAACGCGGTCGGAAAACGCCCGATAGACGATCCTGAAACGATATCGGCTGGTCACGTGGCGGCGGTATTCCCGGCCTGGCAGCCTGGGATAGGCCCGCGGAAATTCGCAAATCCAGGTCAGCGATCGATCGATGTCCGCAAGCACGCCGGGCAGCTCCGCCGGAGCGAGCGCGTTGTAGTGGGCAATGATCTGCTCGAAGTCGGAATCCGCCTGAGGCCAGACTTCGAGGCGCATCAGCGCGCATGGCTCTGCAACTTGGCCCGGAATGCCGCCTCGTCGATCCGCTCGGGCGCGGGATCGTTCCCCCGCCGCTCGACTTCGGCCAGGTCCTCCGCCGTGAGCGCGAACTCGGGCGCATGGGAATCCATGATCGAAACGAGGAATTCTTCCACCGCGCCCCGCTGTTCGGGCGCAAGGCCTTCGGCAAAGGCCGCGAACCGTTCGAGTATGCTCATGGACTTTTCATAGCATATCGACCGGACGCGCACCGAGGCGAAAAGCATCCCTTACGGATGCATTCGCAGCGTAGCTGCCTGCTTCTCGCCCATCGGGGCGCGCTGGCGACGCCGGACGCTTCTGTTCGGCGCGGCCGTTGGCGCTCTTGCGCCGGTGCATGTCGAAGTGCCGAAAACGCGTCCCGGCAAGACGCGCCGGAGTCCTACTTGACCGCCATTCCGCTGGATGCCCCCTGCGCGGGGGTGGAACTCGCCCTTACTTGACCAGCTCCACCTGCTCGAAATCGAGCTCGACCGGCGTCGCGCGGCCGAAGATCGACACGCTGACCTTGACCTTCTGCTTGTCGAACTCGAGCTCCTCGACCACGCCGTTGAAGCTCGCGAACGGGCCTTCGAGCACCTTGACCTGGTCGCCGATGTCGTACTCGACCGTGACCTGCTTCTTGGGGCTCGCCTTGGCCTCTTCCATCCCGCCGAAGTAGCGCGCGGCCTCGCGCTCGGAGATCGCCTGCGGCTTGGCGCCGGCGCCGAGGAAGCCGGTCACCTTGGGGGTGTTCTTGACCAGGTGGTAGACGTCGTCGGTCAGCGTCAGCTTGGCCAGCACGTAGCCGGGCATGAACTTGCGCTCGACCTGCACCTTCTTGCCGCGCTTGACCTCGGTCACGGTCTCGGTCGGCACCTCGACCGCCTCGACCGCCTGCGACAGGTTGAGCCGCTCGGCCTCGGCGATGATCGAATCGCGGACCTTGTTCTCGAAGCCGGAGTAGGCGTGGATGATGTACCAGCGGGCTGCCATCGTTTCTCTTTCGCTCGCCCTCCCCCGAAGTCCTGGCCGAAGCCGCGGCGGAGGAGGGCCGTAATCCCTGAATGCCTGCGCGTCAGACCTGCTCGAGCAGCCAGCGCACCACGAAGCCGAACACCGAATCGACCCCGAGGAAGAACACCGCGAGAATCACCATCATGATCGCGACGAAGATCGCGGTGCGCGAGGTCTCCGGCCTCGTCGGCCAGACGACCTTGCCGGCTTCGGCGCGGACCTGGCGGATGAATTCGCCGGGGCTGGTCTTGGCCATGATGCTCCTGTTCTCGGTTCGACTGCGTCTCACGCCTTCCGCCATAGGTCGATCGCCGCCCCGGTGGTGGTCCGGGAGGGGCAAGTCGGCT
>DATDLP010000297.1:0-4686 GCA_036519255.1 Croceibacterium sp. | reverse complement strand
CGAATTTCTTGATGAAATCCGCGTCGGCGCCCGCGACCGACAGGCAGACCGAGGTCTTCGAGCGGCTGGCGGGGTCGGCGGCGAGATGGCTCAGCCACTCGCGTTCCGAAACGATCTTGTCGAGCGCCGCGGCATTGGCCGCGCAGCGCGCCTTGAGGCCATCGAGCCCGCCGACGGACTTTGCCCATTCGAGCGCCCAGATCGCGTCCTCGACCGCGAGCATCGACGGGGTGTTGATCGTCTCGCCCTTGAAGATACCTTCGGCGAGCTTGCCCTTCGCCATCAGGCGGAACACCTTCGGCAGCGGCCACGCGGGCGTGTAGCTCTCGAGCCGCTCGACCGCGCGCGGGCCGAGGATCAGCACGCCGTGCCCGCCCTCGCCGCCGAGCACCTTCTGCCACGAGAAGGTCGCGACATCGATCTTGTCCCACGGAATGTCGTAGGCGAACACCGCGCTGGTCGCGTCGGCGAAGGCGAGGCCCTGGCGGTCGGCCGGGATCCACTCGGCGTCCGGCACGCGCACGCCCGAGGTGGTGCCGTTCCAGGTGAACAGCACGTCGTCCGACCAGTCGACCTTGTCGAGATCCGGCAGCTGGCCGTAGTCGGCGCGCATCACGTTGGCGTCGAGCTTGAGCTGCTTGACGATATCGGTGACCCAACCTTCACCGAAGCTCTCCCAGGCGAGCGCAGTCACGCCGCGGGCGCCGAGCATGGTCCACATCGCCATCTCGAAGGCGCCGGTGTCCGAGCCCGGCACGATGCCGATGCGATGCGTGTCGGGCAGCTGCAGCACCTCGCGCATCAGGTCGATGCAATACTGCAGGCGCGTCTTGCCGATCTTGGCGCGATGCGAGCGGCCGAGCGATTCGACTGCGAGCTGGTCGGGGGAATATCCGGGCGGCTTGGCGCAGGGACCGGAGGAAAAGAACGGACGCGCCGGCTTCACGGCCGGGGCGGCGGGTACGTCAGTCATGTAGTCTCTCCTTGCAGAGAGCACGCGCGGCGTTGGGACCGCGTGGCCCGCCGGCGCCCCTAGAGATGCGCCGCAGCAAGTCAAGCGATTCCACTCCGGCATTTCTTGGAATCGTGCCGCGAGAGGTGTAAACGTACGGCATGAGCCGCCGGAACGACATTTCCGTGCTGTTGGCGCTGGCCGCACTGCTGACGGGCACGCCCGCCGCGGCCGAGCCAGCGCCGGTCGACAGCTGGGGCCGCGCCGGGGTCGACTACGACACCTACAGCAACGATTCGCTCGAGTGCGGGCTGATCGGCCACTATGCCGACATCTCGCAGACCGAGCAGGCGCGGATGTTCGAGCGCGCGACACGCCAACTCCAGTCGATCGACAACAGCAACTACGTCCCGCCCGGCGCGACTCCAGACCAGACCGCCTACGCCGCCGCGGGGCAGGCACAGAACTACGAGCAGGTTCGCCGAAGCATTCGCCCGGATCAGCGGATGAAGGAACTCAAGCACGGGATGGTCGGGCTGGTCGAGGACTGTCTGCGTCAGCGCGGCTACGTGAAGTTCCGCCTGACCGACGACCAGTGCGAGACGCTGGCCACGTTTGCGAAGGGCTCGGACGAGCGGCGCCATTTCCTGCACGGGCTCGGGTCAAGCCCGCAGGTGCTCGATGCGCAAGCGTTGGGGCCAGAGGCTTCCTGACGCGCATTTTTGGCCGGGCAATTGCAGTTGCCATTCTGCCGGTGGTGAGGAACCACCCGATTAGATTCGCGTTAACCGTGCGACTGCGAGGATTCTTAACCACGCGGCGAAGAAGATGCCGGCATGAGGGTCTGGTTCACTGTTCCGCTGATTGCCGCGATGTTATCGGGCTGCTCGATGGTGCCCGAGAGCACCGCCGGGTCGTATCGTTCCGACGACCCCTCCCTTCCAGCCGAATCCTATCGTTCCACCGGCGCCGCACCGGCACCGTCGCCCGTGCGCGCTCTGCCCGCTCCGCGCAGCCAAGCGGCCGGGCAATGTCTTTCTCGGCTCGGAGCCACGGGAGCCGAATACACCGCGCTGCCCGATCGCTACGTCGATCAGGGCTGCACCACGCTCGGCACCGTGCAGCTTGCCGGACTGTCGTCCGACCGGGCGTCTCTCGGCGTAACCAACCTCGGCCCGGTGACCTGCGAGGTCAGCCAGGCGTTCGCCGGTTGGGCGCGCTACGGCGTCGACCGCGCGGCAAGACAGCTTCTCGGTTCGGGCGTGCGCAGCATCGAGACGTTCGGCAGCTTTTCGTGCCGCAACGTCGCCGGCACCAACCGCCGTTCCGGCCATGCCACGGGCATGGCGATCGACATTTCAGGCTTCGTGCTCGACGACGGACGGCGCATCACCGTGAAGGGTGGATGGCACGGCGGAAGCGCGGGCGAGCGCGAGTTCCTGCGGGTGATTCAGCGCAGCGCCTGCAAACGCTTCGCCACCGTGCTGGGCCCGGACTACAACTCCGCGCACCATGACCATCTGCACGTCGAGGGCGTGCTGGCGGATTCGAGCTACTGTCGCTGAACCCGCCGGCGCAGGGGGTCCGGCGCGGGCGTCCTGCGATCGCCGATGCGGCCGGCAACAGGGCATTCTTCGACCGGCTCGGGGGATTCGGGAAGCTCGGATGGCATTCCGGCGGCCTGCTGCGCGTCGACCCACAGCCGCACCGCGTCGGCCGGATGGCCCGCGCCAAGCTTGGCCATCATGTTGCCGCGATGGATCTCGACCGTTCGCGGGCTGATCGCCAGCTGGCGGGCAATCTCCTTGTTGGAACAACCCCCGCTGAGCAGCTCGAGCACCTCGCGTTCGCGGCGGCTGAGCAGCGCGATGTCGTGCCGCGCCTCCACCTCGCGCCGCCGGCGCGCGCCATGCTGCTCCGCCTCAGCAAGGATCGTGGCGAGCCGACGAGCGAAGATGCCCATCTCGAACGGCAGCTGCAGGTAGTGCAGCGCGCCCGCCTTCATTGCGGCGACGACGCGATCGATCTCGGGGTCGTTGGCAACGAATACCACCGGCAGCCAGATGCCGTGCTCGCCCAGCCGCTCAATCGACCGCTGCGCGTCGCCGGCCCGGCTGTCGTCGGCCGCGAATATGATTCCCTCGCGCGGCGGTTGCTCGAGCAACTCGTCGAGATCGCTGTATATCTCGGCGTGATGACCAAGCGCGAAGGCGATGCGAGCCTGTTCGGCACGCGAGCGGCTTTCGCCGCCCACAATATGCAATGTTGTTCGATTCATTCTCAAATGCACGCCCCGTGCGCGACCCGCCGCACGGGCAGATTCTGCGCTAGGAGGCTATTCGCTGGTTTGTGACGGTGTAATACGGCGGAATGCCTAGGGGAATTTACGACCGTTTCAGCCGTTAGATGGTAAGTCTCCCGGCAAATTCAATACGCTAGATTCCTGTTATGTAAGGAAAATTTCCTAACTTTGGTTCTTAACCTATTTTACCGTCGAAGCTGTAGTCCGGCAGCGAATAGAATGCGGATCGCAAGGCGTCGCTCCAACTCGAGGAAATCGCCTCGAAGTACCGGTCACCGGCCTCGATGCGCCGCTCGTGCGAAGGCTCGAACCGGTCGCGCTCGATCACGAGCAAATCCAATGGCAGGCCGACCGACAGGTTCGCCTTGAGCGTCGAATCGAAGCTCACCATCAGCAGCTTGGCTGCATCCTCGAAGCTCATCTTGCGATCGTATCCGCGGATCAGGATCGGCCGGCCGTACTTGGTCTCGCCGATCTGGAAGAACGGCGTGTCGAAGCTGGCCTCGATGAAGTTGCCTTCGGGGTAGATCATGAACAGCCGCGGCTCCATCCCCTTGATCTGCCCGGCGAGGATGATCGACGCGGTGAAGCGACCCTTGCCCTGCAGGCCGTTCTCGTCCTGCGTATCGCGCACAGTCTCGCGCAGCAATTTGCCCGCCTCGACCGCGACCTGGAACATCGTCGGCAGCTCGAGCAGCGAGTTGTGCCGATCCTCGGGCGCCTTGCTGCGCTCCTCGAGATGGCTGATCACCGCCTGGGTGGTGGCGAGGTTGCCCGCGGTCATCAGCGCGATGATCCGCTCGCCCGGCACCGACCAGTGGAACATCTTGCGGAACACCGAGATGTTGTCGACGCCCGAATTGGTGCGCGTGTCGCTCATCAGCACCAGCCCGCGATCGAGCACCATGCCAACGCAATACGTCATGCCTTCACCCCGTACGCTCGTTCATCGCTGCCGATCCGACCGACAGCCATGGCTCACTGTTCGGAGGTCTGCTGCTCCACGGCAAGGTCCACCGTCAAGTGTTCGGCGACGGGGCCGAAGCTTATCCCCGTAATGGGTGCCGCATCGCGATAGTCGCGCCCGGTAGCGACGCGCACGTAGCGCGAATCCGGGCTGATTCCGTTGGACACGTCGAACCCGACCCACCCGAGACCCTGGACCCAAGCCTCGGCCCAGGCGTGGGTCGCCTCCTGCTCGATGCGGTCGTTCATCATCAGGTAGCCGCTCACGTAGCGTGCAGGAACCTCGATCGCGCGCGCGGCGGCGATGAAGATCTGCGCATGGTCCTGGCACACGCCGCACCCGGCGGCGATCGCTTCCTCGGCAGTCGTGCCGACATGCGTCTGGCCGGTCTCGTAGGCCACGCGCTCGCGGATCGTGGCCGAAAGATTGTGCAAGGTCGGCACCAGCCCCTCGTCGCTGCGGCCG
>DATDLP010000296.1:0-5950 GCA_036519255.1 Croceibacterium sp. | reverse complement strand
CACCGAGATCGACTGGCTCGACCTGTCGGCGGGCGAGGACGAGATCCGCGCGGCGATCGCCGGCTCGCCGCACTCGCTGTTGCCGGTGGCCGACGGCTCGGTCGACAAGATGGTCGGCGTCGCCAAGGTGCGCGACATCGTTGCCCCGTTCCTCGCCGGCGACACGGTCCGGCTGGCCGATGTCGTGCGCAAGGCCCCGGTAGTGCCCGACCAGCTCGACGCGCTCGACGCGCTGCGCGCGCTGCAGCAGTCGGGTGTCGGCCTGGCTATGGTGCACGACGAGTACGGCCACATCGAGGGGATCGTCACCCCGGCCGACCTGCTCGCGGCGATCGTCGGCGGGTTCGTCAGCCACCTCGACGAGGGCGACGAGCCGATGGTGGTCGAACGCGAGGACGGCTCGCTGCTGGTCGCCGGCGCGATGGCCGCCGACGCCTTCGGCGAGCGGCTCGGGCTCGACCTGCCCGAGGACCGCGAGTTCGCCACCGCCGCGGGCTACGTGCTGTGGATGCTCAGGCACCTGCCGCAGGAAGGCGAGAGCTTTGTCGACCAGGGCTGGCGCTTCGAGGTCGTCGACATTGACGGCCGCAAGATCGACAAGCTGCTGGTGGTGTGTCTGGAGCCGTGATCAGGCAGTAGGCAGTTTTGCGCTCGGCTACTGCCTACTCACTACTGCCTCAGCCCGGAATGACTGCCCGTGCGTCCTGCCCGTCGCCTTCGGGCGCGGCGATGATCGTGCGCGTGGTGGCGCCCTTGTCCACCGTGTGAGTGTAGGGATCGCCGACCGCGGTGCGGATGCCCTGATCGGCATGGCCGGCGCGATCGAGCGCACTGGTCTCGACTGCGCTGCGCGGGGCGGGCGGGCCGAACAGCGTCTCGAGCGCCTGCTGCGCGGCGGTGCCTTCGGACGGGCGCGGCGCGCCGGGGACCGGCGGGGTGAGCGCGAAATCGGGCGGGATCACCAGCGGTGCCTGACGCTGGACCGCAAACTCGTCGGGCCGCTCGCGGTTGGCGATGCCGCCCGAGCCGCACGCGGCAAGCGACGAGGCGCCGGCCACGACGAAGAGGAGCTGGGTCACTTTACGCATCACGAAGTCTCCGCGGTCTGGTCCGCTTCTGTGCCGCCCTGCGCGGCGCGATCTGTCCCCTGCGGGGCTGGCGGTTTCTCGCGCATGAACAGCGCGCGGGCAAGAATTATCGCGATCCCGATCGAGATCGCCGCGTCGGCGACGTTGAAGATCAGGAACGGCCGGAATTCGCCGATGTGCAGGTCGGCATAGTCGATCACGTAGCCGAGCGCGGCGCGGTCGTGGATATTGCCGAGCGCGCCGCCGAGGATCAGCCCGAGCGGCACGATGTCGACGATCCGTCGTTCGCGCAGCAGCCAGACGAAGACGACGACCGCGATCACCCCCGTCAACCCGACGAGGCCCCAACGCATCTCGGGCGAGGTCGCGGTGAGCATCCCGAGCGAGATGCCGAAGTTCTGCGTCCAGCGCAGGTCGAAGAAGGGCAACAGGTCGATCACGCCGCGCTCGCGCAGCTGCCACGGTCCGACGACGAGGCTCTTGATCCACTGATCGAGCAGGTAGATCGCGGCGGCGAGCGCCAGACCCAGCCCGCGGATGCGCCAGGTCGCGCTCATGCCACGGCATCCTGCTGCGCGACCGCGTCGTCGCACCGATGGCACAGGGCACCGTCCTCGGGGACTTCGGGCAGCAGGCGCCAGCAGCGGCCGCACTTGGCATCGCCGGTCTTGCGCACTTCCACAGCTTCTCCGTCGCCCCGCGTGACCGCGGCAGTGATGAACAGCTCGGCGAGGTCGGCGTCGGAGAAGCCTGCGGGCACCAGCACCGCCGGCACCACGACTTCGGCCTCGAGCCCCGAGCGCACGACCTTCTCGCGCCGCAGCGGCTCGATCGCCTCGGTCACCTTCTCGCGCAGCGCGCGCAGCAGCGCCCACCTGGCGAGGTCCGCGTCGGCCCGCGGGAACTCGGGCCATTCGAGCAAGTGCACGCTCCCGGCCTCGGGATAACGGCTCGCCCACACCTCTTCGGAAGTGAACACCATCACCGGCGCGGCATAGCGGATCAGCGCGTGGAACAACGTGTCGAGCACGGTGCGGTACGCCCGCCGCGCCGGATCGCCGGGCGCGTCGCAGTACAGCCGGTCCTTGCGGATATCGAAGTAGAACGCGGACAAGTCCTCGTTGCAGAAGTCGATCAGCGCGCGGGTGTAGGCGTTGAAGTCGAAGTCCGCGACCGCCTGCCGCAGCGTCGCATCGAGCTCGCCGAGCAGCGCGAGCACGTAACGCTCGAGTTCGGGCATTGCGTCAACGCCGACCCGCTCGCTCTCGTCGAACCCGTCGAACCCGTCGAGCGCGCCGAGCATATACCGGAACGTATTCCGCAGCTTGCGATACTGGTCGGCCACGCCCTTGAGGATCTCGGGGCCGATCCGGTGGTCCTCGGTGTAGTCGACCGACAGCGCCCACAGGCGGATGATGTCGGCGCCGTATTCCTCCATCACCTTGATCGGGTCGATCGTGTTGCCGAGGCTCTTCGACATCTTGCGGCCGTCGCTGGCCATCGTGAAGCCGTGGGTCAGCACCGCCTTGTACGGCGCGCGGCCGCGGGTGGCGCACGATTCGAGCAGCGACGACTGGAACCAGCCGCGGTGCTGGTCGGAGCCTTCGAGGTAGAGGTCGGCCGGCCACTGCAAGTCGGGCCAGCGGCCAGATTCGAGCACGAACGCGTGGGTCGAGCCCGAATCGAACCACACGTCGAGAATGTCGACGATCCGCTCGTAGTCGGCCGCGTCGTACTGGTTGCCGAGCAGCGCCTGCGCGTTGTCGTCCGACCACGCATCGACGCCCTTGTCGTTGATCGCCGCGACGATCCGCGCGTTGACCTCGGGATCGACCAGGTACTCGCCGGTCTTGCGCTCGACGAACAGCGTGATCGGCACGCCCCAGGCGCGCTGGCGGCTGAGCACCCAGTCGGGCCGCCCCTCGACCATCGAGCCGATCCGGTTGCGGCCCTTGTCGGGAACGAAGCGGGTCGCGGCGATCGCTTCCATCGCCAGCTGGCGCAGCGTCTCGGCGGGCTCCTGCGCGCCGCCCTCGTTCTCCCACCGCTGCTCGGTCGGCGTGTCGGGATGCTCGAGGATCGGCTTGTCCATCGGCACGAACCACTGGGGGGTGCAGCGGAAGATCACTTTAGCTTTGGAACGCCAGCTGTGTGGATAACTGTGTCGATAATCTGCGGACGCGCTGAGCAAACCTCCAGCGAGCTTGAGGTCGCTGCAGACCGGCCCGTCGGGGGCGTTGAACTTCGGGTTGATGACCGACATCGAGCGCTCGTCGGTGCGCGGCAGCCACGCCCAGTCCTCGCGGTAGCGCCCGTCGGCCTCGACCGCGAACTTCGGGTTGATGCCATGCGCCTTGCACAGCTCGAAGTCGTCCTCGCCGTGGTCGGGCGCCATGTGCACGAGGCCGGTGCCGCTGTCGGTGGTGACGAACGCACCCGGCAGGAACGGCCGCGGCTCGGCGTAGAACCCGCCGAGGTGGTGCATCGGGTGGCGGGCGATAGTGCCGGCGAGATCCGAGCCTTTGAAGCTATCGGCCTCGCCTACCATCTCTTCGCCGACGATGGCGGGAAAACGACTGACGAAGCTGTCCAGCAGCTGTTTGGCGACTACGAAACGATCGTCAGGTTGCGCGCCCGTTGTCCCCGGTTCGGAAATCGAAAACATGACGTATTCGACCTCGGGCCCATAAGCCAAAGCCTGGTTCACCGGGATCGTCCATGGCGTGGTCGTCCAGATCACCGCGTGCGCGCCGACCAGCTCGGGGATCGGGCTCTCGACGATCTCGAACGCCACGTCGACCTGCGTCGAGACGATGTCCTCGTACTCGACCTCGGCCTCGGCCAGCGCGGTCTTCTCGACCGGGCTCCACATCACCGGCTTGGCACCGCGATACAACTGGCCGCTCTCGGCGAACTTGAGCAGTTCGCGCACGATCGTCGCCTCGGCCTCGAAGTGCATCGTCAGGTAGGGATTGTCCCAGTCGCCGCCGATCCCGAGCCGCTTGAGCTGGCTACGCTGCGTGTCGACCCAGTGCTGCGCATAGGCGCGGCACTCGGCGCGGAACTCCTCGACCGGCACCTGGTCCTTGTCGAGCTTCTTCTTGCGGTACTGCTCCTCGACCTTCCACTCGATCGGCAGCCCGTGGCAGTCCCACCCGGGCACGTACGGCGCGTCCTTGCCGAGCAAGGTCTGCGTGCGCACGACCATGTCCTTGAGCACGTGGTTGAGCGCGTGCCCGATATGCATGTCGCCGTTCGCATACGGCGGGCCGTCGTGCAGGATGAACTTCTCGCGCCCGGCGCGGCTGGCGCGGACCTGCTCGTACAGGCCCTCGGCTTCCCAGCGCGCGAGAATGCCCGGCTCCTTCTGCGGAAGGCCGGCCTTCATGGGGAAATCGGTCTTCGGCAGGAAGACCGTGTCTCGGTAGTCGCGCTGCTCGCTCATAAGAGCGCGCGCCTTAGCGGGGGCGGGGCGGTCGCGCAATTTGTTCGCTCGCAGAGACGCAAAGGCGCGGAGATTTTTGATCACGCAAAGGCGCAAAGGCGGGAAGGCGCGAAGCGGTCCTGCTGGCGGCGAAGCCGCTTTCAACCTGCTGCCCGGCCGCTTGCGGCGACGTCCCGGGTTGAGAGCGGCTTCGCCGCAGAGCGGCACCTCTTCGCGCCTTCGCGCCTTTGCGCCTTCGCGTGAGAATCTCTTTGCTCTTCTCTGCGCCTCCGCGCCTCTGCGAGCGCAGTGCTTTAACCGAGCAACTCCGCCGCCCGCGCACAATCCTCGGCCAGCTGCGCCTTGAGCGCATCGAGGCTGTCGAACTTCGCCTCGGGCCGCAGGAAATGATGCAGCGCCACCTCGATCTCCTGTCCGTAGAGATCGCCATCGAAGTCGAAGAAATACGGCTCGAGCAGCTCCTTCGGCGGCTCGAACATCGGCCTAATACCGAGCCCCGCCGCGCCCTTGAGCGTCTGCCCGGTATCAAGCACCCGCCCGGTCACCGCGTAGATTCCGTAGCGCGGCCGCAGATAGGTGCCGAGCTCGAGGTTCGCCGTCGGATACCCGAGCGTCCGCCCGCGCTTGTCGCCGTGCTGCACCACCCCGCGCACCGCGAACGGCCGCGTCATCAGCGCGGTGGCGGTTTCGCAATCGCCCGCCTTGAGCGCGTCGCGGATTCGGCTCGAGGACACCGCGATTCCGCCCGTGTTCACCGGCCCGACCGCGCGCGCCGCGATCCCGTGCTGCGCGCCCCATTCGGCGAGCAGCGCGACGTTGCCCCCGCGCGCCTTGCCGAAGGTGAAGTCCTCGCCCGTCACCACTCCCGCCACGCCAAGATGCTGCGCGAGCAGCTCGCCGACGAAGTCCTCCGCGGTGGTGGCCGCCAGCTCGTCGCCGAAGTCGAACACCAGCATCGCATCGGCGCCCGCTGCGGCGAACAGCGCTTCGCGCTGGTCGAGCTGGGTCAGCCGGAACCACGGCACGTGCGGCGCGAAATGGCGCACCGGGTGCGGGTCGAACGTCGCGACGATCACCGGCCGCCCCTCGCCGCGCGCCCACTCGACCGCCTCGGCGACCACTGCCTGGTGCCCGAGGTGGAACCCGTCGAAGTTGCCGAGTGCGATCACGGCGCCGCGCAGGCCTTCGGGCACCGGGTCGCGGTGGCCGAGGCGCACTATGCTCCCCTCCCGCTTGCGGGAGGGGGTAGGGGTGGGTCAGTCCGGGGATGCGTCACTCGCCCACCCCCGGCCCCTCCCGCAAGCGGGAGGGGAGCGCGCGCTCCAGCGTGACGAAGCTGTGCGCCGGCCACTTGCCGTCCGCGGCGCGTTCCTCGCGCGCGGTCTCGACCCATTCCGGCACCGGATAGGGCATGGTC
>DATDLP010000295.1:0-17906 GCA_036519255.1 Croceibacterium sp. | reverse complement strand
CCCGGCGATCCTGCGCCTGTCTGTCGAAGGCGGCGGCTGCTCGGGCTTCCAGTACAAGTTCGACCTCGCCGACGCAGCCGAGGCCGATGATTCGGTGAGCGAGACGGGCGGCGTGAAGCTCGTGGTCGACCCCGTCAGCCTCGAGCTCCTCGAAGGCAGCACGGTCGATTTCGTCGAATCGCTCGGCGGCGCGGCGTTCAAGGTGGAGAATCCGCAGGCTGCCTCCGGTTGCGGTTGCGGAACGAGCTTCGGCATCTAAAGTCCGCGCCGCAAAGGACGGACCTGGTGCGGATTGCTTCATTCAACATCAACGGGATCAAGGCGCGCCTGCCGCGCCTGATCGAATGGCTCAAGGAAACCCGCCCTGCGGTCGCCTGCCTGCAGGAGATCAAGACGCAGGACGAAGGCTTCCCGGCCGACGAGTTCGCCAAGATCGGCTACCAGGCGATCTGGCACGGGCAGAAGGGCTTCAACGGCGTGGCCATCCTCGCCGACGGCCAGGCGCCGATAGAGGCCGGGCGCGGTCTGCCGGGCGACCCCGAGGACGTCCAGGCGCGCTACATCGAGGCCGACGTCAACGGCGTCCGCGTGGTCAACCTCTACCTGCCCAACGGCAACCCGCATCCGGGGCCCAAGTTCGACTACAAGATCGCCTGGCTGGAGCGGCTGCGCTCGCGGCTCGGCGAGCTGCTGGCCTGCGAGATCCCGACCGTGGTGGTCGGCGACTTCAACGTAATCCCCGAGGACAAGGACGTGTGGTCGGTCCGGGCGATGGCGGCCGACGCGCTGATGCAGCCGGCCTCGCGCGACGCGTATCGCCGGCTGCTCAACGACGGCTGGACCGACGCGATCGACACGCTCAACCCGCGCGGCGGCGTGTGGACCTTCTGGGACTACCAGGCCGGCGCGTGGCAGCGCGACCACGGCTTCCGCATCGACCACCTGCTGCTGTCGCCTGAGTGCGCCGACCGCATGGTCGCCGCCGGCGTCGACAAGGACTACCGCGGGCGCGAGAAAGCCAGCGACCACACGCCGGTGTGGGTCGAGCTGGCCTGAGGCCGGCCCCGACCCCGCCTCACCGATAGAAAATGTGCGAGTCGATCGCGGCGAGCTTGACCTTGCTGCGCGCCCAGCCGGGATTCACGTAGCGTGCGTGGAAGAACAACGCCTCGCCGGCGGCGCTCTGCCACAGGTCCTGATGCGCGATCTGCGCGATCGCCCTGGCACGCGCCCATGCGGGCGAGCCTTCGTTGGCCGATGGGATATAGCCGCCGCGCACGAACGAGAACTGGCCGGGCTGGGTGACCACCGAGCAGTAATCGCTCGGGTAGCGGCCCGAGGTGGTGCGGTTGACGATCACCGCGCCGACCGCGAGCTGACCCGCGAGCGGCTCGCCGCGCGCTTCGAAGTAGATCGCCTGCGCGAGGCACTGCAGATCGCGCGACAGCGGCAGCTCGGCCGGCATCGTCTCGACCAGCTGGGCAAGAGTCGCGGCATCCGCATGGGTGGATTCGGAAAGCGGCTGGACCACTTCCTCGGCGTAGAAGCGCGGCGCGGCTTCGGCGACCGGCTCGACTACGGTGGATTCCGGAGCGGATGGCGGGGCGATCTCGGTCGCCGCTTCCGCATAGGCGCCGGTTGACCGGGCGCCGAACAAGGTAACACAAATCATAAGGGCCGTGGCAATCGCCCCGGCGCGTCCCGTCCTGGTCATGGAATTTCTGCTCTGGGCGGTGAGTGCCCCGTCGCAGGCCCGGAAACGCGGCTGCCTTTGGCAACTCGCATGCGCTTCAATCAGGCGGCCTGCCGGCCACTCCCCGTCTGCGCGCCAACCGGGCGGCTGAAATGCCGCGTGCGATAAGCCTGCGCTATGGGAGAATTGACCCGCGCCCTACAGATGGTTGCCGGGGGGTCAACCTTTAGGTTCCGCGCTATGCGATGAAGCGTTGCCCACCCGCGATATCCAGTTCGACAATCCAGAGATCGTCGTCCTGTCGGCGCCGACGGTCGCAATAATCCCAGAATTCCTGCGGATTCTCAGCGTCCTGCGTTCGCGATAGCGACCAGGCACGGGTTCCGTCGGCTTGTGGCATGCGTTCGTACGCCGTCGCGGAGCCGCCTTTCTCGCAGCAGATCACCAGCAAGGTGCCCGCATCGCGCTCGCCTTTGGCGACCACCGTGGCGAATCCGCCGGCCGCCTCGACCGCGCGAATCAGCCCGGAGACCTCGAGATGCGCGGGCAGGCGCGCGTCCATGCGCTCAGCCGGGCAGGCGGTAGCCGGCGAGGCCGGACAGGGCGATGTGCGAGCGCATGAAAGTGCCCGTGCCGCGACCGATCTCGTCGCCATCGGCGTCGATCAGGTGCGATTCGGCGATGAACACGCGCCGTCGGCCGCTGATCCAGCGGCCTTCGGCGACCACCTCGCCCGCACGGATCGGCTTGGTGAAATGCAGGTTGAACGCGGTGGTCAGCAGGAAGCGATCGGTGACCATCGCGTTGGCGGCGTAGAATGCCGCGTCGTCGAGCATCTTGAAGTAGATCGTGCCGTGCGCGGCGTTGGCCGCGTGGTGCACGCTCTCGTCGACCGTGAAACGGATGCGCGAGTGGCCCTCGCCGAGGATTTCGAGCTGCGAGGCGAACAGCCGGTTGACCGGAGCCGAAGCGTAAAGCGCCTCGAGCGCGCGGTAGTGGACCGCAGCGCCGCTTGCAGCCGCATCGGGCACGGGCTCAGGCCGCGTGACGGTCCGTGGCATTGGTCAGCAGGCCGTAGAGGGCCTCGGCATCGGGCGCCTCGCTCAGGGCCTCGTGAACCCGCTCGTCGCGCATCAGCCGTGAGATTGCCGCGAGCGCATGAAGGTGAGTGGCGCCGCTGTTCTCGGGCGAGAGCAGGCCGAACACGATATCGACCGGCAGCCCGTCGGCCGACGCGAAATCGGCGGGTTGGCGCAGCTTGATCAGCGCCGCGACCGGGCGCGGCAGGCCGGCGATTCGCGCGTGCGGAATCGCCACCCCGCGGCCGAACCCGGTGCTGCCGAGCCGCTCGCGCTCTTCGAGATGCTCGAGCACCCGGCCGGCGTCGAGGCCCCAGCTGGCCGCGAAGATCTGGCTCAGCCGCTCGAGAATCGCCGGCTTGTCGGCTGCATCAATGATCGCGACCGCTTCGGGCGTGATCGAATACAAAGGACTCATCGTGTTGGTTTCTCGGTCTTGCTCGTCTCGTGCTCGTTCTGCGGCGCAGGGCAGCGCTCGTGGAGGCACCCTGCCGGTCGAGTCATCAAGGAGATGATAACGTCCATCGGCGGCGCCCATGAAACGTCGGGACTCTCCGCCTAGGAAGGCTCGACCCATCCGATCGAGCCATCGGCGCGGCGGTAAACCATATTATGCGCTCCGGTTCCAGCATTTTTGAATAACAGCGCATTGGTGTGGCGCAAATCGAGCAGCATCACCGCGTCGGAAACACTCACCACGGGAATGTCGGTGCGCGTCTCGGCGATGACCGGTGGCGCGTCGGACACCACTTCTTCATCGGGTTCTTCGGCCGCGAAGACGGTATAGGCCGCTTCTTCCTGCCGCGCCGCGTAATCGGCCTGCTCGTGGCGGTCCTTGAGCCGGCGCTTGTACCGCCGGAGCTGCTTCTCGACCCTGTCGGCCGCCTGCTCGAACGCCAGGTGCGCATCCTGCGCCTGGCCGTGGCTCTTGAGAATCAGTCCCTGGTTGACGTGGAGCACGATGTCGCAGGCGAACGCCCCGGCGGGCGCCTTGCCGAACGTGACCGCCGACGACAGCGCCTTGCTGAAGTATTTCTCGCTGATCGCGTTGAGGCGGTCGGTGGCGTGTTCCTGAAGGGCCGAACCGGTATCCATCTGATGGCCGGACACGCGAATTTCCATGGGCGGGGGTCCTCCTTGGGTTTTCATGCGCCCCAAGCGCCGATCCCGAGATTCAGCGCGCCCAGAGCGGTGAGTCAAACGATTCCATGAAAGCTTTGTGCCTGGCGAGTTCTTCGACGCTCGGAGAATGCGGCCGCGGCGCGCGGAATTCGCGCCGGCGCGGGCGGAATATGCTGACCTCGACCGCGGCCGGCCCGGCTTCCGCAGCAAGCTCAAGGCCGATCTGCCGCCCGCCGGTCAGTTCCACGTAGACCTGCGCCAGCAGCTCGGCGTCGAGCAGCGCGCCGTGCCGCACCCGATGGCTGCGATCGACCCCGTAGCGCACGCACAGCGCGTCGAGCGAATGCTTGGCCCCCGGGTGACGCCGGCGCGCGAGCACCAGCGTGTCGATCATCCGCTCGAGCGCAACCTCGGGATGGCCGCAGGCGCCCAGCTCGAAGTTGAGGAAGCCGAAATCGAACTGCGCGTTGTGCGCCACCAGCGGCGAATCGGCGAGGAACTCGAGCAGCTCGAGCGCGTGCTCGTGGAACCGCTTCTTGTCGGCCAGGAACGTGTCGGACAGGCCGTGGACCTGCTCGGCTGCGAGCGGCATCGACCGGTCGGGATTGAAGTAGGCGTGGAACGTGCGCCCGGTCGGCACGCGGTTGACCAGCTCGATGCAGCCGACCTCGACCAGCCGGTCGCCGCTGTGGGGGTCGAAGCCGGTGGTCTCTGTGTCGAACACGATCTCGCGCATTGGCGAACTATCCGCCGCGTCCCGCGCGCTGGCAAGCTCAGAGCGCGAGCTTGTCCACCAGCCGCGCCACCGCCGCGTCGGTCTCGGCGAGCGGCGTGCCGGTGTCGATCACGTGGTCGGCGCGCGCGCGCTTGTCGGCATCGGGCAGCTGCAGCGCGAGGATCTGCGCGAATCGGTCCGGGGTCATGCCGGGTCGGGCGAGGACCCGTGCGCGCTGCACTTCGGGCGGCGCCGTGACCACCAGCACCGCGTCGACCTCGTCGACGCCGCCCTTCTCGAACAGCAGCGGGATGTCGAACACCACGAGCGGCCGGCCGGTGTGCTCGCGCAGGAACGCCTTGCGCGCCTCGCGCACCGCCGGATGAACGAGTCCTTCGAGCCGGGCGAGGGCGGCAGGATCGCCGAACACCGCGGCGCCGAGCTTTATCCGGTCCACTCCCTCTGCCCCCGTGGTGCCGGGAAACACGGCTTCGATCGCCGAGAGCAGCGCGCCGCCGGGCCCCTGCATGCGCCGCACCGCGGCATCGGCATCGAACACCGGCACGCCGCGGGCCTCGAACATGTCCGCCACGGTCGACTTGCCCATCCCGATCGAGCCGGTGAGCCCGAGGATGAACGGCCTGCTCATGCCGTGAGCAGCGCCCTCAGGTCGCGATCCCCGTCGTCGCGCGGGGGTGGCCGGCCGAAGAACTGCTCGAATGCCACCGCGGCTTGCCCGATCAGCATCGACGGGCCGTCGATCGTAGGGAAGCCCGCGGCGCGCGCGGCCTGGAGCAAGGGCGTGTCGGCGGGGGACGTGACGATGTCGTAGACCACGCTGCCCGGCGGCGCGTGGCTGAGATCGAACGCCAGCGGGGGCTGCCCCGCCATGCCGAGCGGGCTCGCATTGACGATCAGGTCGAAGCAGCCGGCGCGGTCGTCGAACGCGAAATCGGTCGGGCCGGCGAAATGGGCGAGGTCGACCGCATGATGCTCGCCGCCCGGATCGAGCTCGTCGAGCAGTGCCCGCGCCTTCGCCGGATCGCGCCCGGCGAGCACGATCACGACCTTTTCCGCCGCTAGCGCCGCGACGATCGCCCGCGCCGCGCCGCCGGTCCCGAGCACGCGCGCCATGCGGAACAGGTGCTCGCGCGCGAGCAGCGAGCGCAGCGGCTCGACGAACCCGGCCACGTCGGTGTTGAACCCGGTGAGCGAGCCGTCGGATTCGCGCACCACCGCGTTCACCGCGCCGACTTGTGCCGCCAGCGGGTCGAGCCGGTCGAGCAGCGCCATGATCGCCTGCTTGTGCGGCATGGTGACGTTGCACCCGCGCCAGTTTTCCTCGCCGCGCCTCTGCGCGAGGTAGCCGGCGAGCTCGTCGGGCCGGACGTGGCAGCGCCCGTACTCGCCCTCGATGCCCAGCTTGCCCAGCCAGTGGGTGTGGATCGTCGGCGACTTGGACTGCGCGATCGGATCGCCGATCACCTCGGCGTAGGCCTGTCCCGAGCCCGGCCGAGGGGGACGACTCATACCGGCAGTTCCTCGAGCTCGCGCAGCGCGCCGAGCACTTGCAGCAGCGGCATACCGAGCACGGTGAACATATCGCCCTCGATGCTCTCGAACAGCTGCGGGCCAAGCGCCTCGATGCGGAACACCCCCACGCACTGGCTGACCTCGGGCCATTCCCGCGTGAGATAGCTTTCGATGAACGTCTCCGACAGCGGGCGCAACCTGAGCGACGCCAGCGCGACGTGACGCCACTTGATCGTGCCGCCGACCGACAGCGCGGCCGCCGAATGAAGCTGCATCGTCTTGCCCGAGAAGAACCGCAGGTGCTCGGCCGCTTGCGCGCGGCTCTCGGGCTTGCTGAAGCGCTGCCCGCCGACCGTGACGACCGAATCACTGCCGAGCACCGGCCGACCCTGACCGTAGACCGACAGCGCCTTGGCTTCGGCCAGCGCCAGTGCCACGTCGGCCGGGCTCGCCCCGGCCATTTCCGCTTCGAGCGCGCGCTCGTCGATCTTCGCCGGACGCACGTCGAACTCGACTCCTGCAGCGCCCAGCATTGTCCGGCGCGATGCGCTCTTGGAAGCGAGTACGATCATATCGGTTTGGTCCCCGTTTCGGCCGGCCGCTGCTGCCGCTCCGCGTAAAGTTTGATGATCGCCGCCGCGGTTTCCTCGATCGAGCGGCGCGTCACATCGATCACCGGCCAGCCGTTGTCGGCGAACATGCGCCGGGCAAAGACGACTTCCTCCTCGACCCGCTCCTCGTCGACATAGGCGGTCTCGGTCCTCTGGTTGAGCGACAGCAGGCGGTTGCGGCGGATCTCGATCAGCCGGCGCGGCGCGGTGGTGAGGCCGACGACCATTGGATTGCGCAGCTGGAACAGCGGCGGCGGCGGCGGGCTTTCCATCACCAGCGGGATGTTGGCTACCTTGAAGCCGCGGTTGGCGAGATAGATGCTGGTCGGCGTCTTCGAGCTGCGCGAGACCCCGGCGAGCACGATCTCGGCCTCCTCCCAGTCTTCCCAGCCAATCCCGTCGTCGTGCGCGATCGTGAACTGGATCGCATCAACGCGGGCGAAGTACGCATCGTCCATCGCGTGCTGGCGGCCGGGCCGGGCCTTGGCCTCGACCCCGAGCCGGTCCTCGAGCGCGGCGTTGACGCTGTCGAGCGGCGCGACGTGCGGCAGCCCGAGCGCGCGACAGCGTTCCTCGAGCCGCCGGCGGGATTCGTCGTTGACCAGCGTGTAAAGCACCAGGCCGGGATTGGCCGCCAAGTCCTCGACGATCCGGTCGAGGTGCTGCAGCGAGCGGACCATCGGCCAGAAGTGGCGGATCACCTCGGCATCGTCGAATTGCGCGAGCGCGGCCTTGGCGATCATCTCGAGCGTCTCGCCGGTCGAGTCCGACAGCAGGTGGAGGTGCAGCAGGGTCATGTGGACAAGCTCCGGCATAAACCACGGGAGGGAAGACCGGACAAGTTCGGGAGACGATTCCACCCCCACTGCCAGCCGATTCGGCCGCACCGCCATGAACAGGATCGCTGCGCTATCGACAGGCTGGGGATAGCGGGGAGAAGCTTTGCTTGACGCGGATCGGTGCGGATTCGCGCCTGTGGCTCGTGCTGGCCAGCGCGGGAGAAATCGGGCAAGGGCGCGCTCTCCCCAGTTTCCACAGGGCCAACAGAGTCCTGAATCCTTCTATAAATATCTATTTTATTGGATTGGACCTTCGCGATGCCCGGCCTGCTCCTTGACACCTTGCACGGCAAACGGGGTGATCGGCGGCCGGTCTGGCTCATGCGCCAGGCGGGGCGCTACCTGCCCGAATACCGCGCGCTGAGGGCCGAGAAGGGCGGTTTCCTCGAACTGGTGCACGACAGCGAGGCCGCGGCCGAGGTCACCCTCCAGCCGATCCGGCGGTTCGGGTTCGACGGGGCGATCCTGTTCTCGGACATCCTCGTGGTACCGCACGCGCTGGGACAGGATCTGGCCTTCCTTGCCGGCGAGGGGCCGCATCTGTCGCCACGGCTGGTCGATGCAGCGCTGGAAAGCCTCCAGGCTGCGCCTGAGCGGCTCGATCCGATCTACCGCACCGTGCGGCTGGTCCGTGAGCAGCTCGATGGGGAAACCACGCTGCTCGGCTTTGCGGGCAGCCCGTGGACGGTTGCGACTTACATGATCGCCGGCGAGGGGAGCCGCGACCATCACCTGGCACGCAGCCTCGCCTATCGCGACCCTGCAGCGCTGCAGGCCATCCTCGACGCGATCGTCGCCTGCAGCATCGAGTACCTGTCGCGCCAGATCGAAGCCGGTGCGGAGGCCGTGCAACTGTTCGACTCCTGGGCGGGAAGCCTCGCGCCGCGCGAGTTCGAACGCTGGGTGATAGCGCCCAATGCGGCAATTGCGTCGGCGGTTCGCGCACGCCACCCCGGCGTGCCGGTGATCGGCTTTCCCAAGGGCTCGGGCGAGAAGCTGCCGGCCTATGCCCGTGAGACCGGTGTCGATGCCGTCGGGCTCGACGAGACGATCGATCCGCTGTGGGCGGCGAAGGCGCTTTCCGAGGGCCTGCCCGTGCAGGGCAATCTCGATCCGCTGCTGCTCCTCGCCGGTGGCGACGAGCTCGATCGCCAGGCCTGCCGTATCCTCGAGGCGTTCGCCGACCGGCCGCACGTGTTCAACCTCGGGCACGGGATCGACAAGGAGACCCCGATCGCGCATGTCGAGCGCCTGCTCGCCGTCGTGCGGGAGTGGCAGGGGTAAGGTGCTCCGATGCAGGAAGTGCTCGCGATGACCTACTACTGGCTCAAGGCGGGCCACATCATCTTCGTGGTGTTCTGGATGGCCGGGCTGTTCATGCTCCCGCGGCTGTTCGTCTACCACCAGGAGTGCGACCCGGACTCGCCCGAGAACGCGAAGTGGATCGATCGCGAGCGCAAGCTGCTCAAGATCATCCTCATGCCCTCGATCGGCGTGGTCTGGGTGCTCGGCCTCGCGCTCGCCTACAGCATCGGCGCCTGGACCCAGGGCTGGTTCCAGGCCAAGCTCGCGCTGGTGCTCGGCCTGTCGGCCTACCACGGCTACCTGAGCAGCTACGCCGGCAAGCTCGCCAGAGGCGAGCGCGCCCTGAGTGGCAAGCAGCTCCGGCTGCTTAACGAAGTGCCGGGGGTGGCGGTGGCGCTGATCGTGATCCTGGTGGTGATCAAGCCGTTCTGAGTTCGCGACGAGCGGTTCGTCGCTCGGCGATTCTCCGAATTGACGCTGGGCCAGCTAATCCATATCTGTCCCGCACCAACCGGCTGCGGCCGCCGTTCCGAGCGGCCAGGTCTCGCTTTCTCCAAGCCCATCACGACCTGCCGGCACCTCACACCTACGGAATACCGCTATGCATTTGAAAGAACTTAAGAAGAGGGCGCCGGCCGACCTCGTCGAGATGGCCGAGGAATACGGCGTCGAAGGCGCATCGACGATGCGCCGGCAGGACCTGATGTTCGCCATCCTCAAGGAAGTGGCCGAGGACGGCGAGGAAATCGTCGGCCAGGGCACGATCGAGGTGCTGCAGGACGGCTTCGGCTTCCTGCGCAGCCCCGAGGCCAACTACCTTGCCGGACCCGACGACATCTACGTCTCGCCCAACCAGGTCCGGAAATGGGGCCTGCGCACCGGCGACACGGTCGAAGGCGAGATCCGCGCGCCGAAGGACGGCGAGCGCTACTTCGCGCTGACCAAGCTGATCACCGTCAACTACGACGATCCCGACGCGGTCCGCCACCGGACCAACTTCGACAACCTGACCCCGCTGTATCCCGACGAGCGGCTCAACCTCGACACCAAGGATCCGACGGTCAAGGACAAGTCGGCCCGGGTGATCGACCTGATCAGCCCGCAGGGCAAAGGCCAGCGCGCGCTGATCGTCGCCCCGCCGCGCACCGGCAAGACCGTGCTGCTGCAGAACATGGCCAAGGCGATCACCGACAACCACCCCGAGGTGTTCCTGCTCGTGCTGCTGGTCGACGAGCGGCCCGAGGAAGTCACCGACATGCAGCGCTCGGTGAAGGGCGAGGTGATTTCCTCGACCTTCGACGAGCCCGCGCAGCGCCACGTTCAGGTCGCCGAGATGGTGATCGAAAAGGCCAAGCGCCTGGTTGAGCACAAGAAGGACGTGGTGATCCTGCTTGACTCGATCACCCGCCTCGGCCGCGCCTACAACACCGTGGTGCCGAGCTCGGGCAAGGTCCTGACCGGCGGTGTCGACGCGAATGCGCTGCAGCGGCCGAAGCGGTTCTTTGGCGCGGCGCGCAACATCGAGGAAGGCGGATCGCTGTCGATCATCGCCACCGCGCTGATCGACACCGGCAGCCGCATGGACGAGGTCATCTTCGAAGAGTTCAAGGGCACCGGTAACTCGGAAATCGTCCTCGACCGCAAGGTGGCCGACAAGCGCATCTTCCCGGCGCTCGACGTCGGCAAGAGCGGCACCCGCAAGGAAGAGCTGCTCGTGGCCAAGGAACAGTTGAGCAAGATGTGGGTCCTGCGCCGCATCCTGATGCAGATGGGCACGATCGATTCGATGGAGTTCCTGCTCGACAAGATGAAGGACTCGAAGACCAACGAGGACTTCTTCGCGACGATGAACCAGTAAGGGTTCAGTCAGTCGGCGGATCGTCCACGTCGATAAAGACCATGTGTGAAAGCGGAATCCATTTCCGCATCAAGCCGATCAGCGCACCGCGCTGGTCGGCTTGCCACTCTTCACCCATTGGTTGGTTCGTGATTCCGTCGCGAAGACGACCGCGCCAATCGTTCAGGTTAACGGCTCGCAGCTCAGCATAGACCATAGCCACTACTCCTTGGGGGTAAGTGTCTATGTCGACCGCAATATGTAGTAAATCGATCCAATGTTGATTTTTACATGGTATTGCGCAATACTATAAATATGCTCGCGGCTCGCGAAGTATCTAGACTGGCCGGCTTCAAGAAGCCGTGGATGCTCAACCATTTGGAGCGGGAAGACATATTTGTGCCTGATCATCCCAGGGAGAGGCATCATGGCATACACCGGCGCTACACTTTTCGTGACTTAGTTGTGTTGCGCGCAATCAATCGATTACTTGAGCTTGGTGCCAGACCAAAACGGATCAAAACTGCTATCGCGAACTTTGCAAAGTCCTGTCCTGAGATAATTGGAGATGTGTCCCTCCAAGGGCAGCAACTTAAGTTTGCCCAAGAATCGGGACACTTTTTGGTGACTTCTAGCGAAGTTCTATATTGTCCGCTGGAAAAGGTAATAGACCTCCTTCACGGGGGACAAATGGCTTTTTCATTTATGATTGATAGTCAGGCCGCGACACTGCCTTCTCTTCGCGCCGCTGCCGAAGTAATTGCTCTTCCTCCACATAAGAGGAGAAGTGCTCATGCGATCGAACGGATTGCGACTAGCCACGCGGTGTAACGCATCGCGTCCGGCTATCAGCCGTCCTGCATTTCCTCGAGGAACGTCTCTGGATCGGGCGCGTCCGACAGCCATTGCGCGCGGATGCGCCGTTTGAAGCTGCGTTGCGGGCCGGGCTTGTGGGCCTCGTCACCCTCGCCGGTGTTGAGCTCGAGCTCGCGTGTGGTGGCGTCGCCGGTGAGCAGGTTCCAGCTCGTCTCGAACTCGTCGTGGGCATATGTGCGACTGTGAACCGTCGCGTCGAGGCCGATCAGCCGCATCTGCCCGCCGCGCCGTCGTAGCGGAAGCGGCGGATCGAGCTGACCGCGGTGGTGCCGCCAGTCAGGTCCTCGAACCTGAGCACGTTGCCGTCGAGCGTAAGCGCGCTGACGCCGAGCGGCGTCGGGTCGAGCGTCAGGACCTCGGTTCGGTAGTCGAAGCTGAATTCCTCCTTGGTCGAGAGCACGACGGTCAGCGCGCGCGAATCGTCGTTGTGCGCGACGTAGGCGGCATCCTCGATCCCGTCGCCGTTGAGATCGCCGGCCACCTGCGTCGATTTCCGCTCCGCCCGGAAGCTCGACGCCGGGAAGGATTTCGGTTGCCTGCGCAGGCGCCGCGGTGGCGGCGAGCAGGGCAACGACCGGCAGTGTCTTGCGCATCGGCAGTCTTCCTAACCCAGGTGTTCGGCAAAGAACGCCGCGGTGCGGCTGTCGGCGAGCTCGGCCGCGGCTTCGCTGCGCCGCAGGCCCGTCTCGGTGGCGAAGCCGTGATCCTCGCCCGGATAGTCGTGCAGCGCGACTTTCGGGTGATCGTCGAGCCCCTCGTGCATCGCCTGCTGCACCGGTGGCGGCACGAAGCCATCGTTGCCGGCGATGTGCAGCATCAGCGGCCTGGCGATCGCGTGCTTCTCGCGCAGCAGGCCGTCGATCCCGACCGCGTAGTAGCCGACGCTGGCATCGGCATCGGTGCGCGCCGCGACCATGAACGCGAGCCGCCCGCCGAGACAGTAGCCGACCGCGCCGACTTTGGCGCAGCCGAGCGCCGTGCGTGCGTGGCGGATCGTCGCCTCGATGTCGGCCACGCCCTGGTCCTGGTCGAACCGGCCGAGCAGCTCGAGCGCCTGCTTGAACTCGCTCTCGACGTCGGGATCGAGCTCGATGGCGGGCTCGAGCCGCCAGAACAGGTCGGGCGCCAGCGCGAGGTAGCCTTCTGCGGCGAGCCGGTCGCACTTGCGGCGGATTCCGGCGTTCACCCCGAAGATCTCCTGGATCACCACGATCGCGGCTCGCGGGACGCCTGCAGGGCGCGCGCAGTAGGCGCTGAAGCTGCGTGTGCCGTCGAGGGTGGAAATGTCGGCCGTCTCGCTCATATAGGTTCCTCCGGCGTGTGCGGCGCCTTATGCCCCGCCTGCGCCGTTCACCCAAGCGCGTTGCGCGCTCGCGAAAGGCCAGGCCGATGAAGATCAACGTCGAGATCGACTGCTCGCCCGAGGAGGCGCGCCGCTTCATGGGCCTGCCCGATGTCGAGAAGGCCAACGCGGTCTATGTCGACGCCTTCGCCAAGGCGATGCAGGGCGCGGGAAACACCGAGCAGCTGCAGGAATATGCCAAGCAGCTCGCGCCGATGGGGCAGATGGGCTTGAAAATGTTCCAGAACTTCATGGACGGCGCGCGCAAGGCGGGCGAACGGGCGAACGACGGCGACAAACCCGGCGCCTGATTCGCGTTTCCGCGCCAGCTGGCCGATGGACACGATCTTCGCGCTTTCGAGCGGCTCTCCCCCCGCCGGGATAGCAATCGTCCGCGTGAGCGGTCCGGCGGCTGCCGAGGCGATCGAGGCCCTGGCGGGCCGGCTTCCGCCCCCGCGCCGGGCAAGCCGGGCCGCATTTCGCGACTCTGCGGGCGGGGTGCTGGACGACGGGCTGGTGCTGTGGTTTCCCGGCCCGGGCACCGCTACTGGCGAAGACCTGGCCGAACTGCACCTTCACGGCGGCCGTGCAGTGGTGTCGGCGGTCGAAGCCGCGCTGGCGGCGCTGCCGGGCCTGCGCCGCGCCGAGCCGGGCGAGTTCACCCGCCGTGCGTTCGCCAACGGACGGATCGATCTGGCCGAGGCCGAGGGGCTGGCCGATCTGCTTGCCGCCGAGACCGAGGTCCAGCGCCGGGCGGCGATCGTCGCTGCCGGCGGGGCGCTATCCCGGCAAGTCGAGACCTGGCGCGAACGCTTGCTCATGCTGTCCGCGCTAGTCGAGGCGGTGCTCGACTTCGACGACGAAGCGGATGTCGGAGGCCTGCCGGACGCGTTTACTGGCGAGGTTGGGCGCCTGGCCGGCGCGCTCGAAAAAGCGCTTGAGGCGCCGGCGGCTGAAACCTTGCGCGAGGGCTACCGGGTGGCGTTGGCAGGTCCTCCGAATTCAGGAAAATCTACGTTATTCAATGCATTAGTTGAAAGCGAAGCGGCGATAATCGCGCCGCTCGCGGGCACCACGCGGGACGTGCTGTTGCGCCCGGTGGCGCTCGGCGGGCTTCCTTTTACCTTTGTCGACATGGCCGGCCTGCGCGACGAGGGCGCCGACGTGATCGAGGCGATCGGCATAGAGCGCGCCCGAGCCGAGATCCAGCGTGCCGATCTCGTGCTGTGGCTCGGACCCGAGCGGGAAGGGCCTGAGGGTGCGTGGGAGATCGAGCCGCAGTGCGACCGATTGGAGCACCCGGTCAAGCGGCACCCGCGTTATCGTGTGTCGGCCGTGACCGGGGACGGACTGGGCGAGCTCAAGCGTGGCCTGATCGCGCACGCGGGCTCGGCCATGCCGGGACCGGGAGAGACCGCGTTGAACCGCCGGCAGCGCGGCTTGCTCGAACAGGCCTGGGCCGCTTTGCTCGGAGCGACGCGCGAGCGAGACCCGCTACTCGTGGCGGAGGGCTTGCGCCAGGCCCGGCTGGCGTTCGATCGCCTGGTAGGACGCAGCACCACCGAGGACCTGCTCGATGCGCTGTTCGGCCGGTTCTGCATCGGCAAATAGCGCGGTGTTCCACGTGAAACACGACGCTCCCTTTGACCGTCGCTACTGGCCGGATTAGGGCCGCGGCATGAGCGGGTTCGACATCCTGGTCGTGGGCGGCGGGCATGCCGGTTGCGAGGCAGCGGCGGTCGCCGCACGCATGGGCGCGCGGGTCGGGCTGGTGACTTTCGACCTCGACGCGATCGGCGCGATGAGCTGCAATCCTGCCATCGGCGGGCTCGGCAAGGGCCACCTGGTGCGCGAGGTCGACGCGTTCGATGGACTGATTGGCCGCGCCGCCGACGAGGGCGCGATCCACTACCGCATGCTCAACCGTTCGAAAGGCAGCGCGGTGTGGGGACCGCGCGTGCAGGCCGACCGGGCGCTGTTCAAGGCGGCGGTGCAACGCATGATCCGCGCGCAGCCCAGGCTCGAGCTCGTCGCCGGCGAGGTTGCCGCGCTCGTGCTCGAGAGCGGCGCGGTGCGTGGGCTCGACCTGGCCGATGGCACCCGGTTGACGGCTTCCGCAGTGGTGCTGTGCACCGGCACGTTCCTTGGAGGCACGCTGTTCCGCGGCGAGGAGCGCATGGTCGGCGGGCGCATCGGCGAGAATTCGGCGCAGCGGCTCGCAGCGCAGCTGCGCGACGCGGTCTTGCCGCTGGCCCGGCTCAAGACCGGCACCCCGCCGCGGCTCGACGGCCGCACGATCGACTGGGCGCGTCTCGAGGAGCAGCCCTCGGATGCCAGCCCTTGGACGATGTCGCCGCTGACGCGGTTCCGGCGCAACCCGCAGGTATTCTGCGCCATCACCCGCACCAACGCGCGCAGTCACGAGGTGATTCGCGCCAACCTGCACCGTTCGCCGCTGTTCACTGGCGCGATCGAGGCGGCGGGGCCGCGCTACTGTCCGTCGATCGAGGACAAGATCCACCGCTTCGGCGATCGCGAAGGGCATCAGGTGTTCCTCGAGCCCGAAGGACTGGCGACGCCGCTGGTCTATCCCAACGGGATCAGCACCTCGCTTCCCGCGGACGTGCAGCTCGCCATGCTGCGAACGATGGACGGGCTCGAGCGCGTGACGATGGCAGTACCCGGCTATGCGGTCGAATACGACCACATCGATCCCCGGGCGCTGGGTCCCGATCTGCAGCTCCGCGCCATCCCGGGTCTGTATTGCGCCGGGCAGATCAACGGCACCACAGGCTACGAGGAGGCTGCGGCCCAAGGGCTCTATGTCGGCATGCGCGCGGCGGCTTGCGTGCTCGGGCGCGAACCTGCGGCGCTCGATCGCGGCAACAGCTACCTCGCGGTGATGATCGACGACCTGACGCTGCACGGGGTGAGCGAGCCGTACCGCATGCTCACCGCGCGTGCCGAGTATCGGCTGCGGTTGCGCGCCAATAATGCGGCCACCCGGCTGACACCGCTGGCGATCGCCGTGGGCGCGGTGGGCGAAACGCGGCGAGCGTGGTTCGAGCGGCGCATCGAGAAGCGCGCGGCGTGGAACGCGGCGCTCGAACGCGAGGTTGCCGCATCCGAGCTGGCCGACGCCGGTCTGCCGGTCCGGCGCGAGGGCGGCCGGAAGAGCCTGCACGAATGGTTGCGCTTTCCCGACATACGCCTGAGCGGAATTGCCGCATGGCTCGACCCTCCGCGCTCCACCGACGGCGATCTCGCCGACGAGATCGCCGAGGACGCCGCGTATGCGCCTTATCTCGAGCGGCAGGAAGGCGAACTGCGCGATCTCCGTGCCAGCGAATCGCTGGTGCTGGCCCCCGACTTTGCATTCGCCGAGGTCCCGGGGTTGTCGAACGAGATGGTCGAGCGCCTGACCGCCGCGCGGCCGGCAAACCTTGCGGCCGCCGGCCGGATTCGCGGCATCACGCCGGCGGCGCTCGCGGCGGTCCTGGTGTTCGCGCGGCGCAAGGTGCCCGCATGATCGACAGCGAGGATGCCGCACGGCGTTTTTGCGCCGATCGCGCGGACGTCGCCGGCATGGCCCGGCTCGAGCAGTTCGCCGCGATGCTGGCCGAGGAGAACGAGCGCCAGAATCTCGTGTCGTCAGCCTCGCTGGCGATGATCTGGCAGCGCCACTTTGCCGACAGCCTGCAACTGCTGGACCATGTTCCACGTGAAACGTCGCCGTGGCTCGACCTGGGCAGCGGGGCCGGTGTTCCCGGTCTTGTTCTCGCATGCGTTCGGCCCGACTCGCACATTTACCTGGTCGAATCGCGCAAGCGGCGCATCGACTGGCTGATTCGCACGGCCGAAACACTGCAACTCGCCAACTGCCGCGTTGTCGGATCGCGGCTCGAAAATGTGGATAGTTTTTCCGCCGCGGTAATCACCGCGCGCGCCTTCGCGCCGCTCGGTAAGCTGCTGCAGTTGTCCGCGCGTTTTTCCACACACGGCACCACTTGGCTGTTGCCCAAGGGGCGGTCGGCGGCGCAGGAACTGTCCGAACAGCCGCCAGGCGTCCGGTCGATGTTTCACGTGGAACAATCGCGCACGGATTCGCAGGGTGGCATCCTGATCGGCCGAGGGACCCCGGAATTCCGATGATTCGGATCGCTATCGCCAACCAGAAGGGCGGGGTGGGAAAAACCACCACCGCTATCAACATCGCCACGGCGATGGCCGCGGCCGGCTGGCGAACCCTGCTGATCGACCTCGATCCGCAGGGCAACGCCTCGACCGGCCTGGGAATCGAGGCCGCGCAACGCCAGAACTCGAGCTATGAGCTGCTTATCGGCGAAGCCACGCTGGCGGAGTGCACGGTTGCCACCGCGATCCGCGGGCTCGACATCGTGCCGGCCACGGTCGACCTGAGCGGAGCCGAGATCGAGCTCGTGACGATGGAGCACCGTACCGCCCGCCTGGGCGGAGCGCTCGCGGGCCATGGCGGCCACGACGTGTGCTTCATCGATTGTCCACCGTCGCTCGGCCTGCTGACACTCAACGCGCTCAGCGCGGCGGATTCGCTGCTCGTGCCGCTGCAAAGCGAGTTCTTAGCACTCGAGGGGCTCAGCCAGCTGTTGCAGACCGTCGAGCAGGTCCAGCAGCGGTTCAACCCCGAACTGGGGATCGTCGGCATCGCGCTGACGATGTTCGACCGGCGCAACCGTCTGACCGACCAGGTCGCCGAAGACGTGCGCGAGTGTCTGGGCAAGCTGGTGTTCGATTCGGTCATCCCGCGCAACGTCCGTTTGTCCGAGGCGCCGAGCCACGGGCTCCCGGCGCTGATCTACGACCACGCCTGCACCGGCAGCCGAGCCTACATGGCGCTGGCGCGCGAGCTGATCGGCCGTCTCCCGAAGGAAAGGAAAGCCGCATGACCGTCGATGAGCGGCAGGATTCGAAACCC